>JBKKAT010000247.1:0-11169 GCA_046714535.1 Acidobacteriota bacterium
TACTTTTGTGCAAAAAGCTGAATCCACTTTTGCCGGTTATCGCAATGCAGGCGCGCGTGAAGCGGGAGTCCTGGTGACGCTGGATGCGCCGAATAATTTTCCACAACTGCCTGTCCGAACAGATGGACCGTATCTGGTATGGCTTGGAATCATCAAAGATAACCAGACACTGGACACGAAGTTTCAACCATTGGTGGAGCGCTCTTTGCACACGCTTTCCAACACAGGATTGCTCAGGGGATCAACAGAATTAGTGATCCTCGATCCGACCCATCGCTCCCGTTTGCGCTGGATAGACTCTGCGCCTTAGCGCCCTTGCGTTAAATTCCTTCCATGCTGCGAAGATATTCGCGGTCGAAAGCGGCAAGCAGGCTTTCCAGATTGGAATAAGGGCCGGGAACATAAGCGCGGGAACCGATTCCCTTTTGCGATAACTCGCAAACGTTCCAATCCTGTTTGTTGGTGAGATCCCAAAATTCTATGGCCGGATTGGGATCGAAATCAGCTTTTGTCATCGCATCAGGGTGAAATAACCATTGACATTGAATCCGGGTGAGATCGGGCCGAATTCGTTCCAAACGGTGAACCAGTACATAGTCCGGATGGAGACTCAGAAACATGCTTGGGAAAAGAGTGTAATAATGCACGACATCCTTTTCCTCTTCCGAAAGCGCCGATGCGCAGGCGCGCCCATCCATGGTCATGCTTCCGCCTTCCATCGAAATCTGCATGGATCCACCGAGAAACGGACCTTCATCGAAATGATTCGTCGCGCTTTTGTAAGGTGTGAGTTTCGCCAAAAGTGGATGAACTGTCGGGCAGTGGTAGCATTCATTGTAGTTCTGAAAAATCAATTTCCAGTTGGCGTTTACTTCATAGGTTGTTGAGTGAGCAATGCGCAGATCTTTCAATCCCCACGCTTCAAAATGCTTGAGCAATGGCGCGAACGTGTTTTCAAAAGGTTCTGGCGCTTCGGAAAGATTGATAAAGAGGAATCCTTCCCATTCAGCAGTCGCAACCGAATGCAAGGGATAAGCGCTACGATCAAACCCGTGCACATCTTTCATGTTCGGTGCGCCAAGCAATTCCCCTGAGAGTGAATAGGTCCATGTGTGATAGGGACATTGAATCCCGCCGGAGAATTGTCCTTGAGGTTCCGTGCACAACCGTGTCCCACGATGACGGCACACGTTGTAGAAGGCGCGCGCATTTCCATCTGAATCCCGGGTGAGAATGATGCTTTCCCCCAATACAGTTGCAATGAAATAACTGCCGGTCTGCGGCAGAGTGGTCGAACGGCCTGCGCAAAGCCAGCTTCTGGTGAAAATCCGCTCGCTCTCCCGTTCAAAAATGTCTGAAGAAGTAAAATATTCTTGAGGCAATGTGGTCGCGCCCTGCGCAAATCTCTTGTACATGGCAAACTCCCGGTTAGTGACTAGTGACCAGTTCGCAAAAAGACACTAGCCACCAGCCACTGGTCACTGGTCACTTAAAATTAGCAGCGAGTCGTTGCAAAGTCAAAGTTTTTGAAATATAGTTTCACAATATGAAATACCCCAAACCTTACGAAGGAACACAGGCCGTGATCCGGGCGCTCTCACTGTTGAAAGCTTTTAGCGATGAAAAACCTGTCTTGAGCTTATCTGAGCTTTCGAGCGAATTGAAGCTGAATAAGACCACCGTTTATCGTTTACTGACCGCCCTGGAGAGCGAAGGACTGATCCGGCGCAGCGTGAATTCTGAAAGTTATGCGCTTGGTCCGGAGATGGTGATTCTGGGTGCGCGGGCGATGCGATCCTACTCTTTAAGGGAAATTTGTAAAGAGGAACTGAAAAACCTTGCTGAGGCGTCGCGCGAAACAGCGACACTCGAAATTCTTGCGGGAAAGGATGTTTTGATACTGGATGAATCGCGTGGAATCCATCTGATCGGTTCTGTGCAATCGATCGGAACTCGTTGGCCCGCTTTTGCGACTTCCACCGGAAAATCGATTCTGGCTCATTTGCCTCCCGAACAGGTGTCCTCCATATTGAAAGGTTCGCTTCCGCAGTACACGCCAAAAACAATCACGGATGCGGAGCGTTTGCGAAAAGAATTCGTCGAAATCAAACGCCGCGGATATGCGGTGGCCGATGAGGCGCTGGAACTTGGATTTCGCGCTGTGGGTTCGGCGCTTTTTCAGCATGATGGTGAAGTGGTTGCAGCCATCAGTGTAGGCGGGCCGGCCGCGCGACTGACGTTGGAACGGCTTCCTGAGTTTGGAAGACTCGTTAGCCGGATGGCACAACGGATTTCCAATCGCCTTGGCTATGAAGCATCCCAGAGGATAAAGATTTGAATTTGAACAAAAGAAAACGAAGAGAACAAAGAATAACTATTTTGAACATAAGAACGCGAAGATCGCAAAGGAAATAAATCTAATCTTCGCGTTCTTTGCGGCCTTTTGTTAAAAAATCTTTGTTCTCTTTGTTCTCTTTTGTTAAAGAATTAGTATGAAGCCGGCTACCATCATCCTGTTGCTCGATTGTCCCGATCAAAAGGGGCTCGTTGCGCGGATTACGTCGTTTTTTTACGAACGTGACTTCAACATCCTGCATTGCCAGCAATACACGGACACTCGCGAAAATCACTTTTTCATGCGGATGAAACTGGATATGAACGATCTGGCCACCAGTCGCGAAACGCTGGAACGCGAATTCAGAGATCTGGCGATTCCACTGAAAATTCGCTGGTGCATTTACTATTCCGATGTGCTGCAGAGGATGGCGATTCTTGTGACGAAAGCCTCACACTGTCTGTTCGATCTGTTGATCCGGTGCAAAAAAGAAGGAGAGATTCAGTGTGAAATTCCTCTGATTATCAGCAATCATCCGGATCTGCGCTATGTTGCGGAGAATTTTCAGATTCCGTATCACTGCTTGCCGGTGACGAATGAGACAAGAATGGAACAGGAATCGAAGATGAGGCGTTTGCTCGGGCAGCACGGAATCCATCTGGTTGTCCTTGCAAGATATATGCAGGTCCTTTCGCAAGGCTTCGTGGAAGATTATTCGGGGCGAATCATCAACATTCACCATGCTTTCTTGCCGGCGTTTCAAGGTGGATCTCCTTACTCACAGGCATACGAACGAGGCGTGAAGATGATTGGAGCCACGGCACATTATGCAACGATCGATCTGGATGAAGGTCCGATCATCGAACAGGATGTGGAACGGGTGAGCCATGAAGACTCGATTGAGGAGATGATGCGAATCGGCAAAGACGTTGAGCGAGTTGTCCTTTCCCGCGCGGTAAAAGCGCATCTGGAACACAGAACCATTCTTTCCGGACGCCGCGTCGTCGTTTTTTCTACCGGAATTTGATCAAATTCCTTCCTTTTCGAATAAAATATTTGCCGTGAGGATGCTAATGACAAAACATCACTTATTCTTCGTTACCCTATTTCTCTTGTTCTGCTCCCGTTCATTGTTTGCGGCAGAATTAACTCCAGGAGCAAAGTTTGCGGTTGCCATTGAATCGGGAGATTTAGAGACAATCAAAAGTCTCGTGCAAGGTGGAGCAAGCGCAGATACTCTCATCGAGTATGGAGAGCACAAAATCACTCCACTGATGAAAGCGTGCTGGGATGGTGAACTGGAAATCGCAACCTACCTGCTCGATCAGGGGGCCGATGTGAATTTTGCAGATGAAGAGGGAGACACTGCTTTATTTCAAGCGATCAAGAGGGGGCGCGCGGAATTCGCGCAATTGTTGATTGACCGTGGCGCCAAAGTAAATGTGAAAGACGTTCGCCAATTCACTCCCCTGACGACAGCGGCGGCCGCTGCGGATGAGGAAACCACGAAAGTTCTCGTGAAAGCGGGGGCCGATTTAAAAGCAGAAACTTTTGGCTTGACTCCATTGATGTTTGCTGTTGCGTCCCGAAAAATTCCAATCGTAAAGCTTATTGTTGAATTAGGGGCGCCGGTGGATCAGGTGTCCAGTATGTCCGGACAAACGGCGCTCTTTTCCGCAATTTATGGAGGAAACGCCGAGATGGTTCAAGCCCTCATAGACTTAAAGGCAAATGTGAATTTCCGCGCGAAGGATGGGGACACCCCCATGAAAGCGGCGCAGAAAGGGGACCAAACCGACATCATCGATCTGCTGAAAACAGCGGGAGCAAAGGAGCCAAAGTGATGAAAAATATTTTACTCTTTCTTTTGATTCTACCCTTGAGTTTCGTGTTTGCAGCGGAAGATTTTGAAGGGACCGCTAAGGGAGCGCTCGATGTGAGCGGGAAAAAAGTTGACCTGATTTATTCTTACGCGGTACAGAAAACGAAAAAACTGAGCGTGATTCTTGCGGATCGTCCTGTGCCGGTCGAAGCGCTGGGCGATTACAAGGCGTTGGTCAATCTTAGCAAAGAGGGAAAGTTGAAAGCAGTTGAAGTCGTAATCGATCCCGTCAAAAAGGCGGCCGCTGAAGTGTTTTTCTTTGATGACCGTTTACCACCTGAGATTTCGGTAAAAGATCCCGGACCTTTCACTGCAAAGAAATTGGATGAAAAAACGGTTTCCGGAAAACTGGTGATGGATGATCCGGACTTTTCTTTTGGTTATGAGGCAACTTTCTCCGCTCCCGTATACAAGCCCGCAATAATACCGGGCCGATCGGTGGCTTCAAACATGCCGGCAGAAGAGCAGGCAAAGGTAGGTCTAAAAAACGCAGGACTGACTTTTGACGAAGAAACTTTTATCCGGAGAATTCAGGATGGAGATGTGGGAGCAGTCGAACTCTTTCTGGCGGCCGGAATGCCTCCCAGGGCGCGTGGGAAGCAGGCGATCTGGCTGGCGATTGAATTTAAGCATCCGCAGGTTGTAAAGACCTTAATTGCGGCCGGTGCGGATGTGAATGAACCGGGAGATTATGGACAGACGATGGTGATGCTCGCTTCTGATCATAAGCACATCGAAATCCTGGAAATGCTGATTGCCGCAGGTGCGGATGTGAACCGCGCGAATGAATACAAGATTGCTCCGCTTGCTTCTGCTGCGGAACAGGGGAACAAAGAAGTTGTGGAAGTTCTTTTGAAGGCCGGCGCGAAAGTGAATGCGCGGAATACTTACGGCGGAACCGCCTTGCAGGTGGCGGTGCTTCGCGGCTACGTTGACATCGTTAAAAGACTGATCGAAGCGGGTGCGGATGTAAAACGGGATCGCGCCGAGCTTCTGCAGATTGCGCGCAACGAAAAGCACACCGAAATCGAGAAGATTCTTTTAGCAGCAAAGTAAGGGGAGCGCAGGGGCCTCCGGCCTGCATAGGGGACCGCAGGCATCTTGCCTGCCGTGCGGACTGGAAGTCCGCGATCCCCTATGCAGACAAGATGTCTGCGCTCCCCTTCATCGAATTAAGCGAGGCTTCGCCCCGCGTTTCAATTCGTAAAAGTGATCGGCAGGAACATTCGTGTACGTTTCCGTTTTTCCATCAGGCCATCGCACCTGCACACGATCTGCAACGGTGGCTTTTCCCAGACCGAAGTTCAACGGCAATTGATTCTGCGATGCGTAACTCCCCCCCGATGCAACTTCACGCATTTGGTTCGTTTTGCCTGTCCCAATCGTCACACGGGACCCGAACGGAGTGGCAAATTGAATCCAATGGTTTCCAGTTGTGGACCGGTTGATCAACAAAGTTGGACGCTCATCCTGGTTGCTGATGACCAGATCCAAATCCCCATCTTCATCGATATCTCCTCCAGCGGCTCCTCTTGCCGATTTCATGAGCTGAAACCCGCTCCCGGCCGACGCGCTGATCTCTCGAAATTTACCCTTCTCATTCAAAAGCAGCTGATTTTTTTGCTTGTATGACTCGTGCAGTGATGCATCCCGATTTACTTGCGGATAAATGTGTCCATTGGAAAAAAAGAGATCTGCATCCGCATCGTGATCGACATCGATAAAAATAGCGCCCCAACCCAACGGCACAAAAGTTGGAATGGCGATTCCTGCAGCAAACGATTCGTCTTGAAAAAACTTGCCTTGAAGATTTCGATAGAGGGTGTAGTAATCATTTGCGAAATTGGTGACAACGAGATCGAACCAGCCGTCGTTGTCATAATCCCCAACACCGACTCCCATACTCCCTTGTTCCTGACCCTCCGCATTGTATGCTGCGCCGGTCATCGTTCCGATTTCTTCAAACGTTCCGTTCCCACGATTCCGGTAAAGACAATTCGGAGTGCTGTCATTGGCCACGTAAAGATCCAGATCGCCATCGTTGTCATAATCCAAACTCACCACACCCATGGAGTAATAGTCGGCACCGGGAAGAAGTCCGGCTTCTTTCGTTGCTTCTTTAAAAGTTCCGTTACCATTGTTTAGGTAAAATGAGTTCCGGCTGCCGGGGAGTCCTTTGGGTCCATCCAAAACTTCTACCTTACCTCTCCACATTCTTGTTCGGCGCGCAGAGTGGATCTGCTCCCAGGTAGCTTCGATGTAATTTGTGACATAAAGATCCTGATCTCCATCGCGATCGGCATCGAAAAATGTGCAACCAATACTCCATCGTGGATCACTGGCATTGGTTGATTTAGCAACATCGGTAAACGTCCCGTTGCCGTTGTTATGATAAAGAATGTCCGCACCAAAGTTTGCGATGTACATATCAGGCAGGCCGTCGTTATCGAAATCGCCAACGCAACCACCTTGTCCGTAAACCGCCGCGTCTGTACCCGAAGATGCAGTGATGTCGGTAAACTTTCCTTTTCCGTCATTGCGATAAAGCGCATTGGAATGTGCCTTGGTTTGTCCTGGTTTTGGAAAACTAAAGGCATTTATGAAATAAAGGTCTTGATCATAGTCGCGATCAAAATCGATAATCAAAACCCCATTACCTGTGGATTCCAGAATGTGATTTTTTTCAGGTCCCCCGGTGTAAGTAATCACTTTCAATCCGGCCTGTTGCGCGCCATCCACGAACTGGATGCTATGGAGCGCTGGCGTCTCGCCGGCATTATGTTCCGCAGGCGACCCGCCTGCAGAATAAAGACCGAGGTACAAAAGCGCAAAGATGATGAAGATTATTCGATGCATTTAAATTCAGCGGACGAGACGTCCGCGGTCCGTAATGCCGGCGAGGACGCCAGCGCTCCATAGACGCCGGCGCTCCATAAAAAAAGGCGGTCCGGATTGCTCCGAACCGCCTTTCAGTATTTCGTGATTTAGAAATCGACTCCGAGTCCGATTTCCAGTCTGCGCGGCTGCGTCCACGTATCAACCGTGTACACACCTCTGCGGTAAAGGAAGTCGGTAAACGCCAATTCCGTATCGCTATTCAGTATGTTGTAAATGGTTCCGGACAGCTTAACCGCGAAATCTCCGCCCAGCGCAAACTTGCGGGCTAGTGCTATATCTATCGCTCGAACCGCATTAAGCTTGAAATCGCGTTCCAGAATCACCGTCTTTGGTCCCTGGTTCAGCACGTCGCCGGTTCCTACTCTTGTTTGCCGGTTGAAATATTTTCCGCTTTCGAAATCAGCCGTAACGGACGCCTGCAAATCACCGGGCAGATTGAAGAATGCCGCTTGAACTCTGAACATATGCGGACGGTCTCCCGCAAGTTTGCCTACACCATTCGTATAATTGTTCGGATCGGACCCATCGACTCCACCATAGAACGGATTGAACTGGATGGAGGATAAGAGACGGGGGATCAATCCTTCTGAGCGAGACCATGTGTAGTTCGCATTCAACGCCCAGTTGTTGCCAAATCTCTTTTCAAACGTCAGGAGCAGACCATCATAATTCTGGAAATAATCTGGTGCGCCATCCTTACAGGCTGAAGCTTGCGGTAGTAGCTCGCAGAAGTTGCCGGGATTATTTCCTTTGGTTAGAACCGGGGCCTCAATAATGTTGAACAGAATCAACTGGTTGTCAGGGTTCTCCGGGTCGGTATACAGCACCGGTTCGTATTGGCCACCCAAGATCTGCCACCCAATGAGATCATCCGTATCTTTTCGTACGTACTGAATACCTGCAGCCATATCTTTGCCGAACTGCTGCTCAAATCCGACCGAATACTGCAGCGTTCGCGGCGGACTCAGGTCCGTAGGAATGACTATATTGGTAAGGCTTTCAGAAAAGGGGATGTCCCATAGCTGGGTATCCGGGTTGAAAGTAAAAGATTGTAAGGGGCCCAATCCCGGAGGCGGATAATCCCAGTTCCCCGTTACGTTGTGATCGTAATAGACTCCAAACGATCCATGAATCTTGGATTGTCCACCAGCAGTTGGTTGGAAAACAAAGCCCAGTCGCGGTGACCAGATATTCCAATTGACCACTTCCTGACCCGGGATCGTGGCGCCGGCAGGTCTGACGTTAACGGCCGGCGTGATCGAGGGAGTTCCTATCTCTAGAAGTTCATAATCCGGAATCTCTCCTACATTGTGATCAAATCTCAACCCCACATTCAATGTCAGACGGTCATTGATCGTAATGGAGTCGTCAAAGAAGATTCCTACCTCATTCGTTTTAGCCCCATATTGCCACGGAGTCTGGTAGTACCGAACGAAATAATAACCAGCGTAGTTATAGTCGTAAAAGCCATTAACCCCTAAAGCATTGATGGACGTATTGTCCCCAATTGTATACTGCACACCGAATTTGAACTCATGATCGCTGTTCAAGAACTCATCGGCATAGTACGTTGCTTTACCACGGAAGGAGCTTCTCCATGTGTTGTATTCCCAGGGATAGTAAGCGCCCCCGCGGTAATACGGGAGACCGGGAGTATAAAAATCAAGGACCGGATCTTCTTCGAAATTACCAACCACGGAATCATAGAGATCCAATGCGTCCCATCCCGAATATCCTGCTTCCAAAAGGAAGTTTTGTGATCGTGTCGAGGTCCAGGTTGCACCCCAGGCTTGCGTGTCGCCACCTTCACCGGTTAGCGCACCCAGTTCGTAATCGGGAGTCAACGTATTGGGAGAATCCCATTCTTCCCAATGAAAGAAGCCGGACAACTCATTGTTGTCGGTCAGTCTTGCGGTAACCTTGCCACCGTACTTATCGCTCTTGTAGGGAATACCTTCCTGCAATTCGGGAAGCACACCAGGATTGCTCGCGGCATCGCGATAGGTGTTGACTGCAGCATGGAACCACACTCTATCTTTAACGATCGGCCCTCCAACGTTCCCAAAGATATTTCGATATTTGACCCGTTCAAAAGTGGAGGCCTCTTCAGGCACGTCGTCAAATGTCACATTATTATCTGTGAGGCTCTCTGTAAGATAGAACCAACCTATATTACCCTTGAGCTCATTCCCACCTTTTTTTGTTACCACGTTGAACACTGCGCCTGTGTGGTTTCCATATTCCGCAGGTGCTCCAACGCCCAGGACCTGAATTTCTTCGATCATGTCATTGTTAACGCTGAACCAGACCGATCCCGTTTCAGGAGCAGAAAGGTCCATGCCATCAACGTGCCACGCGTTGGATTGCTGATTCGATCCAAATGCAATTGTCCGGTCACCAAGAGCATCCCCCGTCGTAGCGGTAACGCCCGGCGCCAATTGCATCAGGTAAAATTGCGAATGCTGGCTCGGAGCTTCCTCCAGAATTGCGCCGCTGTAGTTGGTGCTCATACCCGATTCGGTAACATCAATCACCGGTGATTCGCCCAGTACGGTTAACTCTTCAGCGGTTGATTCGAGTCTCATCGTTACCGGGACATTCGCGGTTCCCGCAAGACCCACATCCACGCGATCCACGCGAGACTTTGGAAATCCGGTCAGCTCCAGCTCAACGGCATATCTGCCAACCGGAACAGAAAAACGAAAAACACCCTGTTCGTTCGTTTGGGTTGTTCGTGAGCCACCAATCAAAGCGGGGCTGGTGATAGTAACGTTCACACCGGGAAGAGGTTTGCCTTCCTGATCAGTGACCGTCCCTTTGATATCTCCACCTGTCATTTGGGCCCACGCGACCGGTGTGAGAGCCAAAATGAATAAAGCAAAAATGGTTAATGCAAAACTCTTACGCATAGCGCGCCTCCTAGAATTCAACGTGGGGAAAAAAAGTCGTGTGAAAAGTCCATGAGAAGGACAACAACTCATGTTGCCATTATAACTCAGGAAGATTGCAAAATGGCAAGCGGATTTCACAATATGAAACGGAGTTCATGGTACGAGATTTTGGATTGTTGTTCGAGTGGCGAGCGTTGTTATTATATTAAAGGTTCGAATGATTTTTTTTTACATTTGGATAACAGTTGCCTCAATTCTATTTCCCATCGTTATCTCCGATGCGGAAGGAGATACGATTCCCGAAAAAATCCAAAAAGGTGCCGCGCTTCTAAATGAAGGAAAGTTGAGAGATGCCGAGGCAGTATTATCGGAGGTGATTCAGCAAGATGCAAAACATGGTCCTGCTCATTTTCTGCTCGGTCAAATCGCGATGGAGCGTCATCAATGGAAGGAAGCAGAAGAACATTTGAAAATTGCAGTTGCTTCGAACGTCAGGCGTCCGGCGCTTGCGTGGCACTCACTGGGAAAGCTTCTCTTATTGCAGCATCGTTACAGCGAAGCACGAACCGCGTTTGATCAATCGTTAAAGCAAACACCAGACTTTGTTCCTGCTTTGGTGGGCAGGGCGCAAGCGGCATTGTTTTTAGCTGATACTACGGCAGCGATGAAGGATCTGCAGACTGCAGCGGCGAAATCACCGGAAGGCTCTATTTTATTTGCTGAGCTTCTACTTTATTCGAACCGCGAACAGGATGCGATCGAGCAATTGAATTCTTCTGCTCTGAAGAATTCTCCCCTGGCCAACGCGGCTGCATCGCTGGAGATGGCGATGTCAAAGCGTCCCGAAAGCGGAAAGAAGCTTCGTTCGTTCCTTTCAGAAAATCTCGGTGACCCGCAATCTTATGTTGCGCTTGCAATTTTCGAGCAAGGCAGCGGCCGCAATTATAGGTCTTTGCTTCAGATTGCGTTTCAGTTGGACGACCAAAATCCAATGCCTTTGCTGTTCTTGAAAAAAACAGGCTCAGCCGAACCAGTACCCGCTCCCAAAATTCCTTATCCCGAAATAGCGACTAAATTTTCAACAGCCCAAAATGCATTGAAAGAGCGTAAATCGAAAGAAGCCGGCGAGAATGTTCAGCAGATTTTACAGGATCGGCCGTTAC
>JBKKAT010000248.1:0-3828 GCA_046714535.1 Acidobacteriota bacterium
TTTCCAATCAAGGCGACTTTTTCATCTGACAAAATGGTAAGTGGGAGCTCGTCTCTTTCCTCAAATGAGCTCTTCAGGCCCGCATTGCTTTGAACCTCCAAATCGGTAGAAGAGGATACGGGCAAGAAGGAATCCTGCACCGCCGCATATGTGTAAAAGCCGGAATTTAACATCAGCGATAAGGATTTTTCTTTTGCTTCAATGATCACTGGCGCATCGGCAGGCACTCCCAGGCCTGCGTGGTAGAGAAAGTAGCGCATTTGATCTTCAACCACACGCGTACGGTCCAACGAAATCAGACTGCTTGTGGTCTTGATGGCTGAATCCGATACGTCAGCGTACAGCCCGTACGCCATCAGAACTACGAGGAAAAGGAGAGCAGTGGAGACCAGGGCTTCGATAAGCGTGAAGCCCCGACTGAGTTGCCGTCTCTTTATCCTAATGGTGCTGATACCCATTTTTTTGCTCCCTCTATGTAGCGGTAAACATCGGAATCTCCCGAGTTGAAAAGACGGACGCAGATAGTCTGGTAAACTGGCGCTTTGGGAAAATTGAGTCCAAGCACTTTCTGACCTTCTGTCAAGCCTGAAGCATTCAAGAGAAGAATGTCTTTGTCTTTGATTATTTCCGGAAATCGGAATTCTTCAGTGCCGTCCTTAACGAGACGGGTCTTCCATTCGGCGGGCATATTGGTGGGCTCGGCTAGCGTTACGCCCGCGGGAAACGTTCCCTTTTCAATAATTTCTTCACCTTTTTGCCAGCCATCAGCCGGATCATTGTTTTCGATGTAGATTGTGTATCCATCCGTCGTGATCTCGATTGAAAGTTCGGTCGATCGTGTGCGAGAAATCTCTACTGCTGATCGAATATCATGCGATATCTGCCTTGCGGTATAGAGTAAAGTCTTTTGATTTTTCCTCGGCATACCGAAGGCGCCCATCGCCATTGCTAACATTAGGCCCATCAACGCGAGCACAATCAAAGCCTCAATGAGGGACATGCCACGCGAGAGGTTTATTCTAAAAGTTTTTGAAGTCGTATTCATAGACCCGTCCTGTGTAGGTTCTTGCCTTAATCGGTTTGGCTGTGACGTAAGTAACCAGGTCGATCCGTTTGACTGTGATTCTCTCGTTATTACTCTCTTCGTGAGTTACCTTCCACTCGACTGTAATTTTCAGACCGCTGGGTGTTTGTCTTTGGACCGAATGCAAACCAACTTTTTCATCAAGGTCGGTATCGGTAAAATCGAGCGAGCGAAGGCGATTCAATTCAGATTCGGCGACATCTTTCATTTGAGCCTGCTGACGGCTCAGCTTCAGAGTCAAAAGATCCGCAGCAACAAGATTGAGAATCCCGGCCAGAACTATCATGAGAACAGCAAGAGATACGATGAGCTCTATAAGCGTGAATCCCTTCTGGTTGATTTTCATCTTTTGCATTTGTCTTTACCTCAATGGAAGTTGGATGGTGGTCCAGGTTGTGATTGGTAAGTTCTCCGTGGATGCCGGATCAAATTTCAATTGCGATAGAGCAGGGCTGTAATGTGTTTTCTGTTCATCGGTGGCGTAGACCCATTCAACGCGGCTGACCATGCCATCAGTGGAAACGAGCACACGGACGGTTGCCGCAAAATTATCCAGTTTCAGTTTGAGTTCGGGAGAAATAGATTTCTTGACAACGATCGCCGGTTTACTTTTCAGCGCAGCTGACCTGTTCGGCGCACTGGGTCTGGCCTCCATTCCTGTTGGAGTTTGAACCATTGCCATTCCGAATGCGAAGACGCTACAAATAGAAAGAAGAATTACGATCGTGATCAGTCGCCGGCCGAAGTTTGAGTAGCCCTTTACTAAATTCAGCTTTGCAATGATGGCTGGGATAAATGATGGCTTTTCGGTACTGTCCGCTTTAATCGCGTAGTTTTGCAGTTTGGAGCTTGAGATTTTAGGATCTCCGTATCCCTTGTGAGGAGTAAATAAGGCTTGATCTGTGGTGCTCAGATCGACAGCGATCAACTCTCGCACTCTTGCGTATGTGTCTTTTGGATTGTTTTCGTTTCCGAAAAGAGCGGGGACACAATAGTTCATCCAGCTGGCTACGTTTTCGTTTGTGGCGGATCGCGCATCCTTCCTCAGCGCCTTGAGATTTTCCACGTTTGGAAATAACAAGAATGTTTCAAGGGCGTCGCTTAGATCAGGCACGAATGCGGCAAACGGGGTGAAGTACTGTGAAATAGTTGCGAGCAACTCAGCAGAGGATAGCTTGACGCGCAGGCATTTCCCGACAGGTATAGGGACATTATGAATGCCTCCGGAAGTTGTAATAAATATGGAGTTTGCTGACGAGGATACCGGAATGCGGTGCTTATGCAGGATCAGTAGTTGGGAGCAGACCGTGTAAAGGATTCGCGAGAAAATTACACTCGGGATCTGAACTCTGTCGCGTTCGACTTTCTCTAAAATTCTCTTTAGTGAAACGTAGTCTTGGTACTCGGTTTCTATGACTGGAAGCCAGATATCGCACCACTTGAATTCGATGCAAGCAGAGCAATTGGGACAAGATGCTCTTTGGTTCTGGCTGAGATTGAGGATATCTTGTGACAGTATCTGTTCGCATTTTAGGCAGGTGGCATAAAGCTCGGATCCCTTTGAAGTATATCTGATGCCGCTTAGTTTTTTGCTGAACCGTGGAGCGCGCATTTCTGGATGGAATCGATGCTTCTGTGTTTTGTGGAGCGCTTCTGCTGCAATGATAAAGGTCTCGTATTCCGGAGTGCCGCAAAGCACATTTGGAAGAATGTAAGTAAGGATGCTTCCCTTCCCTGTATCGGGATCACTTACTAGCACGGTCTCAGCTATATCGCTTCTGTACAAAACTCCGCTCGTCACCCAGTTGCCAATCTCTTTTATTCTTGGGTTGAGTGATTTCCCGTTTTCTAATGCTGATTCGAGAGACTGTAAGTCCTTTCCGAGAAAATCAAGTATTTGCATTGTTGTCTCGCAAGTCTTAATAGCAAGGGATATGCCAGAAACGTCGTTGAATTTTGCACGTCGGTGCTTTGCTGTCTTGCGTGTTCGACAACCACAAAGTACTTATTTAAAGCCGAGACGTTACCTGATTTAAGGCGGAAACCTTATATAAGGATGTGTAGCGGCGGCGGACGGATACTCCATGAATAGCGGCAGAGGTATGGTTTGGCGTCGGGCTGAGAAACTCAGCCTAAAAGCTGAGAAACTCAGCCTTTCCTCTGGTACACGTTTTGCTTTGCCTATTCGATTCTTAGGATAAGGATTTAATGAGTGAGGCATAAATGAAAACGGAAATAGCGCTTAAAGCCCCTGTGAATTTGATTTCTTCCCCAACGTTACATATGGATACGCTATCGAAACAGGACCACATTGTTTTGCTGGCACATCTTATTAGCGAAAACTCGCCTTTGGTTCCGTTTTTCCAGCCAATTCGTGACCTGAAGACCTTGAGAATCGTCGGCGTAGAAAGCTTGCAGCGATGGAAATTGGAAGAGGGATGTCCTTTTCCGGACGCTGAAGCTCTCTTTAGGGCGGCAGAGGATATGGATATGGTCAGTGCATTGGATGAACTTTCATGGAAAAACTCGTTCCGTGGTGCCACTGTTTTGCTGGGTGATAGATTGCTGTTCCTGAATTGTTCTGTTAAAAGCCTCCTTGATCCAGGCTTTCAAAGTCGGAGGCTTGCCCAATATGCCCGCCAGGCGGAGCTCAAACCTTCAAAGGTTGTTTTGGAAATAACAGAACGAGTGGGGGTACGTGATTGGCAGTGGGAAGGGTTTCGTGAAGTTATCGATCAGATAAG
>JBKKAT010000249.1:0-2909 GCA_046714535.1 Acidobacteriota bacterium
GTTCCGGACAGCTTTTACGGTGGCATGAAAGATAGGAGTATAGCGGAAATACGGAAGGTGATTGCGGACTTTCGAGAAAGGGGAGTGCCTCCTCTCTATTTAGCTTGTTTTGTACGGCCTTTTGAAAATGACAATGAACGAGCATTCGAAATCTTGACCGGCATTCGATCCGCACGGGAAGAAGAGTTCATGCTGGCCATCCGTGCTTACTCTTATCTCAAAAAGTATAAGAGCGAGCAAGAAGCTCTCACCTATCTGCGCCAAAGACTTCCCGAAGACCTGAAGAATCGCGTTTCCATTGTTGCTTATGAAGAGAAACAATACGATCTGATTTGGGACTTCATTGGGGAACCGAATCCCAAAGATCATCTCAGCTATACCTGGATGATCAGGGCCCTGACTTGCGCGGCAGAAAAAGAAACATCAAAGGAACGATGCGCACAAGCTGTTCAATTTTTTAGTAACGCCACCGGAAAAGATGTCAATTATGCCATCGGTCGTTACATCCTCAAGTTGAACAACTCCCCGGAAGAATTATTGAAGTTCGCGGATACGGGCAATAAGGGAATACCTTTTTATCTGGGAGTGAGATCGGAGGCCGACGGCGCCTATGATGAGGCGGCACTCTGGTACTTGCTGGCCAGCGAGAACCATCCCCCTAAGTTTGAGGCCCGCATGGCAAAAAATATTCTATTGGAATGGCGTACAGATTGTCTCCGTCCGGATCTCAGAAAAGAAAAACTAAAGCAAAAGAAATTGTGATTTAGTTACGAAACAGGATGAGCGATAGCGACTGAAGTCGCTATCTACAATCGTTCATTTCTGCAACACTTGATTCCCACAAGCGTACAATTGTTTCTGAAGGCGGATCGATCGCTCACGAGATATGTTGGCACATGTTATGCAAGTCGTCCGAATGATGGAGACCATGAGGCGTAGAGGCAAGGACCTGCATTTTGCCGTTCGCACTCTTGCCAGGAATCCGTCTTTCGCCCTGGTTGCCATTTTCACTCTTGCACTGGGTATTGGAGTCAACAGTTCCATCTTTAGCACCATTGATGCGGTCGTTTTGCGCGCGGTGCCGTTTCAGGATCCGGCGGAACTCGTAAAGATTTTCGAAACAAATCCCAAGCAGGAAATCCATCTCGGCATGGCGAGTCTAGCCAATTATGTTGACTGGCAAAGAGAATCACCTGACTTCACTGAAGTGGCTGCCTATCACAAATGGAATTACAACCTGACCGGCACATCGGTTCCGCAACGACTTCAAGCAGCCCGTGTAACAGCCGCATTTTTTTCAATGCTTAAAATAAATCCTGTTCAAGGAAGATTGATTCATTCCGCCGATGCGCGTCCCGGATTCGATGAGGTCGTTGTCCTCAGCCATGGTCTCTGGCAGAGAATGTTTGCCGGTGATCCGAAAATCATCGGTAAATCGATTGAGCTGGATGGAGTCGGACGGCGGGTGCTAGGTGTGGCTCCCGCGAGTTTTCATTTTCCCTCACGGGAAACCGATCTGTGGTTGCCGCTGGCTCCCGATCCTGAAGAAATCTTATCGCGAGAAGGAAAGTATCTTCACGTGATCGGGAGACTGAAAAAGGGCAGCTCCATAGAAATCGCCGCGCGCAATCTGAATGAAATTGCGAAGAGGTTGGCGATTCAGCATCCTAAAACAAATGCGGGATGGGAGGTGCAACTGTTTACTCTGCAAGAGGAGGAAACAAGAACCATCCGCACTGCGATGTGGGTTTTGCTTGCTGCGGTCGGCTTTGTTCTTCTGATCGCATGCACGAATCTGGCGAATCTATTTTTAGCGCGAGGGTTTTCACGGCAAAAAGAATACGCAATCCGCGCGGCGTTGGGCGCGTCCAAGCCGGAGCTGTTTACCCAGGCGCTGGCCGAAGGATTGGTGATTGCGATTCTGGGCGGCGGTCTGGCGCTTCTCCTTTCGCTCTGGTGTACGGAATTTTTTTCGGCCTATGGACCCAAGGAGCTTCCGGCTCTTCGCGACATTCACCTGAACAGAACGACATTGCTGTTCACATTTCTTCTTTCCGTAATTACGTCTTTTGTTTTCGCAACACTCCCGGCATTTCGTGCGTCGAAAATGGACACCGAGAAGCTGCTGAAAGAAAAAGGACGAGGTTCAACTCCCATGAACAGCCTTCGAAGCATGCTCGTTGTTGCGGAAATATCGATCGCATTCATTTTGTTGATCGGAGCAGGTCTTCTCATTCAAAGTTTTGTTCGGCTCATGAAAGTTGATCCGGGGTTTGAGCCGGATCATCTGCTTACCATGAGTGTGTGGCTTCCCGCGCACCGATATGGTGATCTGGAACAACAGGTTCGTTTTTTTGAAGAACTCTCCGGCAAAATCGGAAATCTTCCCGGTGTGGAATCGGTAGGCGCCATTCAAGATTTGCCGCTGAAACAAAAGATCATGTCGTTGCAGATGGACATCGAAAGCCAGCCTTTGCCGCCGCAAGAACAAAGAGAAGTTGCCTGGCGGGTTGTCACACCGGATTACTTTCGAACGATGAAAATTCCTCTGGTCTACGGGCGACCTTTCAGCACCACGGATAAACAAAACGCGCTTCCCGTGCTGATTGTGAATCGCTCCTTCGCGGAACGCTTCTGGCCCAGAGGAAAGGCTTTGGGTAATCGAGTTCAGCTGCAAGATGAAAGCGGTCGATGGTGTTTGATTATCGGAGTTGTAGAAAACATTAAGCAACTTGGTCTTGAGCAGGAAGAGGGATATGCCGTTTATCAACCGCACGCGCAAAAAGCGATCAATTTTCGGTGGATGAATGTTGTCGTTCGGTCGCGCGAGGATTCATCACATTTAACAGGGAAAATTCGGGAGCAAGTCTCGGCAATCGATAAAGATCAGCCGCTGTATAACATCGCCT
>JBKKAT010000250.1:0-11633 GCA_046714535.1 Acidobacteriota bacterium
CATCGAACATCATGTCTCTTGGCGGAATCGCGATCGCGATCGGAGCGATGGTGGATGCGGCAATTGTTGTTGTGGAGCAGACGCACAAGAAGCTCGAGCAATGGGAGAAGGACGGACGCAAATCCGATGCTCGAAGAGTGATCATCGATGCGGTCAAGGAGGTTGGTGGCCCCAGCTTCTTTTCGTTGCTTGTGATTGCAATTTCTTTTCTACCCATTTTCGTTTTGCAAGCGCAAGAAGGACGACTCTTCAAACCGCTCGCCTTCACGAAGAATTTTTCAATGGCGATTGCGGCAGTGCTGGCAATCACTCTGGATCCGGCTCTGCGGTTGCTGTTCATGCGCACGCGCGAATTCAGTTTCAAGCCGCGGGCGTTTGCGCGTCTGGCCAATTCCCTGTTTATCGGGAAGTTTCATGATGAAGAAAAGCATCCGATCAGTCGCCCCTTGATGCGCATTTATCATCCCGCACTCCGTTTTGCACTCAATCACAAGTGGCTGGTTCTGGCAGTGGCGGCGCTGATTGTTGCACTGACAGTTCCTGTTTACATGCGGCTCGGTTCCGAGTTCATGCCTCCCTTGAATGAAGGAACAATCCTTTACATGCCGATCACACTGCCCGGAATCTCTGTCACGGAAGCAACAAAATATTTGCAGATTCAGGACCGGATGTTGATGCAATTCCCTGAAGTACAGACTGTGTTCGGCAAGATTGGAAAAGCAGAAACGGCCACCGATCCGGCGCCTCTCAGCATGGTAGAGACAACGATCACCTTGAAACCCGAAGATCAATGGCGTGAAGTCGAGCGGAAACGATGGTACTCAAATCGGATTCCGGAGTTTTTGCAAGGGCCTTTCGAGAAAATCTGGCCGGAGTCAAGCAGGATCACCTGGGAAGAACTGATCGAGGAAATGGACGCAAAGGTGCAGATTCCTTCCTATGCGAATGCGTGGCTCTTTCCGATTCGAACAAGAATCGACATGATCACGACAGGGATACGGACTCCTGTTGGTGTGAAAGTGATGGGGCCCAAACTTGAGGTGATTGAACAAATTGGTCTGCAAGTCGAAAAGACTTTGAAATCCGTCCAGGGCACGCGCAGCGCATTTTATGAACGTGTCTCGGGAGGATACTACCTGGATTTTGAAGTGAATCGGTCCGAAGCAGCCCGCTACAATCTATCTGTCGATGCTGTAAATGACATGATTGAAACCGCTATTGGCGGGATGAACATCAGCACAACTGTGGAGGGACGTGAGCGATATCCGATTAACGTTCGGTACGCACGATCCTTCCGCGAAGACCTGACAGCACTCGGTGGCGTTTTGATTCCGACACCATCAGGAGTGCAAATCCCGATGTCGCAAGTCGCAAAAATGCAAATCACAACGGGGCCGTCCATGATCAAAAATGAAGAAGGCTTTCTTGCCGGCTTCGTATTTGTGGATGTAAAGGAAAAGGATCTCGGACGCTACGTTCACGAGGCAAAGCAAGCTGTGGCTACGCACGTAAAAATGCCTGCCGGATATTCGTTGATCTGGAGCGGACAATACGAATACATGGAACGTGTGAAGGATCGATTGATCGTTGTCGTGCCTTTTACTCTGTTTCTGGTTTTCCTGCTGCTGTATATGAATACAGGATCGTTTACGAAAACAGGAATCATCTTGCTGGCGGTTCCTTTCTCCGCCGTTGGAGCAATATGGCTTCTATACTTGCTCGATTACAACATGAGCGTTGCTGTGTGGGTTGGGTTAATAGCACTGCTTGGTGTTGATGCAGAAACAGGTGTCTTCATGCTGCTTTATCTGGATCTGGCATATAAAGAGCGGATCGATAAAGGACAAATGCGAAATCTCGCTGATTTGAAAGAAGCCATTGAATATGGAGCAGTCAAGCGATTGCGCCCCAAGGTCATGACAGTTGCAGTGATGTTCATGGGTCTTGTTCCCATCATGTGGTCTCAAGGCGCGGGATCCGATGTGATGCGGCGGATCGCTGCTCCAATGATCGGCGGCATTTTCACTTCCTTCCTGATGGAGCTACTTGTCTATCCGGTGATTTATGAAATCTGGAAGGGACGCGAGCTAAAACGGATACAAGCCCCAACAGTTCCTCACGTTCAGGGAGAACAAGGGTGAAAGGCGATTGCCATCGTATAATTCAAAGATATTGAGAGAATTTATTCTGCCGAACTTCACACCGTTCTTCCTATCGCAATGTGCTTCGCAACGTTTGTCTTTCCGCGAATCAAAAAATCTGAGGAAGACCGGCAACAATAAAGAAAAAAGGAGTGTCTATGCAGCAGCATTTTCCGATGGTCATTGATCTGATCGATTCTGAACTCAATCAAATTTACAACAAGAGTGTGGAAGAGGCGCGAATCATTTTGCTCAGCGGTGACAGCGACCAGTTGCGCAGCATTGAAGGATCCTTTGCCTTGATAGCCCGGCAAGGCAATCGGGTAGTCATGGCACGATCCCTGGATCGCCCCATGCGCTATTTTTTGGCCAAGCAAGAGGAGGGCCCCGTGCTGGTTGTAGCCAACCGAATCGATACGATCTACGAGTGGCTGAAGACGGAAGGATTTGCAGCGCAGTTCCATCCAACTTATACACGCATGGTTCCCGCACATTATGCAGTGGAAATCCAACTCGTGGGGTGTCCGGATCCGGATCCGGATTACGCTCGCTTTTTCACGCCGAATAAAAACATGTTGCCCCCTGATCTGGATCAAATCGGACGCTCGTACATCAGCGCGCTGGCTCAAGAAATAGGCGAATGGTTAAAGCGTCTTCCAGATCGCAGTCCGGTCGGGGTCTGTTTTTCCGGAGGTATCGATAGCGGAGCCGTCTTCCTGATCACTTATTGGATGATGCAAAAGTTGAGCATGAATCCGGGCCGCCTGAAGGCATTCACTCTTGATTTAGATAGCGGACCGGATCTGAAACAGGCACAAAGTTTTCTGGAGGCATTGGGACTCGCGTTATTCCTGGAACCGATCCATAGCGATCCTGAAGAGCTCAATGCGATTGAAACCATTCGAGTCGTTGAAGATTACAAACCATTGGACATCGAATGCGCTACCATGCTCCTTTCGCTTTGTGGCGGCATTCGGCGGCGTTATCCGGAATGGCGTTATTTAATAGATGGAGACGGAGGTGACGAAAACCTGAAGGACTATCCCATTGAAGAAAATCCCGAGCTCACGATTCGCAGCGTGATTCATAATCGTATGCTTTATCAGGAAGGGTGGGGAGTCGGCACAATGAAACATTCACTCACTTATAGTGGAGGTCTCAGCCGTTCCTTTACACGCACATTTGCGCCGGGGCGCCATTACGGCTTTCAAGGGTTTAGTCCTTTTACCAGGCCCCGGGTGATTGAAATAGCGGAAGGGATTCCGTTTCAAGCGCTGACAGATTACAAAGTGGAACGCCTTTACAGGCTCAAGGGAGAAATCGTGTCACGCGGGATCCAGGCGATTACGGGGATTCAAATGCCGGTTTTTCCGAAGCGCAGGTTCCAACATGGAGTACTGCCACTGGAAAAACTTAAAAAGCATTTGCCTTTGCAGGAATCAGAATACCGGAAAGTCTTCCTCTCCTTTTATATGTGATGCCGTTTATGCTTGCCTCTTATCCTGAAGGAAGAATAGAGAGGGACCGGTGGATCGTTGCACTGCGGCCGCCCCGCAATGATGTTGATCCACAAAAACCCTATTCGTTTGTTCTAGAAGAAGAGCGCACCGAAAAGGCGGAAGTGGTGCCGGTTGCTACAATTTTTTTAACAAACCGGGAATGCCCCTGGCGTTGTGTGATGTGTGACCTCTGGCGCAACACCTTAACGACACCTGTGGAGCCGGGCGCTATTCCTGCGCAAATCGATTATGCGCTGTCTCGCCTCCCCGCAGCACGCCGGATCAAACTATACAACGCAGGAAGCTTTTTTGACCACGGCGCTATTCCCAAATCGGATTACTCTTCGATTGCCGGCCGGCTATCATCTTTCGAGCAGGTAATTGTCGAATCCCATCCTGCTCTGGTTGGAAAAGACTGCCTGCAGTTTTCTGACTTATTGGATGGCCGCCTTCAGGTAGCAATGGGACTTGAAACTGTGCATCCGGATGTGCTTCCAAAGCTAAACAAAGAAATGACACTGAAGCAGTTTTCCGATGCTGCGAATCTATTGCGCGGAAATGAAATTTCCGTACGAGTCTTTGTATTGCTTCAGCCACCCTTCTTGCAGGTAAGCGAATCCGTTTCGTGGGCTGTAAAGTCCATCCAATTTGCTTTTGATTGTGGCGCATCCGTTGCTGTTCTGATTCCCACCAGAGCCGGTAACGGCGCTTTGGAAGAGTTCACAAAGTTCAGAAAATTTTCACAACCGGACCTCTCACTGATAGAGACCGCATTTTCGGAGGCTTTAACCCTCAACCGCGGATTCGTTTTCCTGGATTTGTGGGATCTGCATCGATTTGCCACGTGCACGCAATGTTTCGATCTTCGTCTAAAAAGATTTCATCAAATGAATCTACAACAAGCGATTCTTCCAGCGGTTGCTTGTGAACGGTGCAATAACAACTTTGGATAAAGATTTCGACATTGTCATCACCGGGTCCGGTTTTGCCGGCTCATTGATGGCAATGGTTGTAAAACAGTTAGGTCTCAGGGTCATCTTGCTGGAAAAATATAAACACCCGCGGTTTGCGATCGGAGAATCTTCTACACCATTAACCAATCTACTGCTGGAAGAGCTCGTCACCGAATATCATCTTCCTCGCATCCTGCCTTTGACGAAATGGGGATCGTGGCAACGGAGCTATCCGGAAATCGGATGCGGGCTCAAACGTGGATTCAGCTTTTATTACCACAAATTCGGGCGGGCATTTGAGGAGAATCCGGATCGAAGCGATCAGCTTCTGGTTACTGCAAGTCCGCATGATCAAATCGCCGATACCCACTGGTACCGCGCTGACTTTGATCACTTCCTGGTGAAGGAAGCCGAAAGAATGGGAGTCGAGTATTTGGATGGCGCGAATGTAGATGAAATTTCTCTGCGCGAGGACGGCGTAACGTTAAATGGGAATCGCCACGGACAGTCATTTGCTTTCCATGCGAGTTTTCTCATCGATGCGACAGGACCTCGTGGTTTGCTTCACCGCCTGCTAAAGCTTCCAGAACTTCCGATGCAGTATCTACCGCCAACAGAAGGGCTATTCACTCACTTTACTGATGTAAAACGCATGTCGGAAATTGGGAACCATTCGCCCGATGAACAGCCTCCGTACCCGGTTGACGATGCGGCGATGCATCACGTTTTTGAAGGAGGTTGGATCTGGATACTCCGCTTTAATAACGGGATCACCAGTGCCGGTGTTGCCGCCCGTGCTCCGCTAGGACAGGAATTTCGATTCTCTGAAGGAGCCCCGGCGTGGGAAAACTTTTTGCGGCAGCTGCCAACGGTCGAAGAGCAGTTTCGGTCTGCAAAGATTGAGTTTCCTTTTGTATACGCGCCCAGGCTTTCTTTTCGAAGCGGATCTGTTACCGGCAGACAATGGGCACTCCTTCCTTCGGCGGCGGGATTCGTTGATCCGCTTCTCTCAACAGGATTCCCTCTTACTCTTCTTGGCATCAAACGTCTGGCGGCCGCTATCAAACAGGACTGGGGATCGAAAAAGTTTGACGTGCGGTTGAAAGAGTTTGAACGGCAAACGATGGCTGAATTGTCAGTGACCGAATGCCTGGTGGCTGCGCTCTACGCCAATATGAATGACTTCTCGCTTTTCACCTCACTTTCGTTGCTGTACTTTGCTGCGGCTAGTTTCACGGAGGCAGCGCGACGGCTAAAGAAGACAAACATTGCACAATCGTTTTTGTTGGGCGATCACCCCGTATTTGCTCCCATTTTGAAAGCGTTGTGCGAACGCGCATTGCAACGACCCACCGCTCCGGAGAGAATCCAACTGAGGAAAGATATAGGGCGGGCGATTGAACCATTTGACATTGCAGGTCTGAGTGATTTTAGCAGACGAAACTGGTACCCTGTCCTTGCCTCGGACTTACTCGGCGCAGCAAACAAGATTGGCATCAGCAAACAGGAGATTCAAAATCTGCTGGAAAGAACAGGATTTTACGCCCGGCTATGAAATCGCTGTAGTTGTTTGTTCTCTTCACTCCAAGAAAAACTGCTCAACTCTTCGGCCTGCTAAACTAAAAGAAATGAGAAAAGCATCCGATATCGTTTCCAATGTAAAAAGATGGGGAGAAGAACAAGAAGCAGTCAGGCTACTGATCCTCGTTGGCTCCCGAGCGGATGGAAAATTCGTCGATGACTTAGCTGACTTCGACGTACAGGTATTCGCTACGGATTATGAAAAGTACATTCACGATAACGAGTGGCTCAGCGAAATAGGCAATGTCTGGATTTGTGTTCAGGATGAATACGACGATGTGGGAGAAGTCGGTCCGACACGGCTGGTCATTTACGAAGGTGGCTTCAAAATAGATTTTGCCTTTTACACAATGCGAATGTTACCCCGAAAGAAATGGACGGAAACGCTCCAAGTACTTCTTGACAAGGATGGTGTGACGGCGACTATTCAACCTCCTACCAGGAACAATCATGGAACTTTGCCAACGCAACAGGATTTCACACGCGTTGCGGAAGAATTCTGGTTCGAGGTTTACCATGTAGCAAAGTATTTAAAGCGTCAAGAGTTGTGGTTGGCGAAATCCAGAGATTGGGCTGCAAAAATCCTTTTACTACGGATGATCGAATGGAATGAACAAATTCGTGATGGCAGTAATTCTCAAATTTATGAGGACGGCAGGCACATGAAGTCCTGGATCAGCCCGGACACGTGGGCGGAGCTCGATAAGTCTTTCGCACACTTTGATTTGGTTGACAGTTGGCAATCTTTGATGGGTATGACCAGGCTTTTTCGGGATCTTGCGATTGTAACGGCAGTCAAACTCGGCTTTGATGGGCATATTGGACTCCTTCAGACACCCGATAAACCTGCACAAAGCACCTACTTACCTTACTTGCTGCAGCCGGATTGACGATCCATACAGTGGGCCGTAAGCTTTTCGCAGTAACACATGGTATGAGTGCCTGGCTAGCGAAAACCAATTTCGCTCACAATCAGTAATTCATCAGACCGCGGTTGCCATTGGATCCGACTGGAGGTAGCCGTGATATTGTTTTCTATATGCAGCGGAATCAAAGGAAGATCCTTCATGATCTGTTCCATAACTTTTTCGAGGAGCGCACCGCGATTGCTGGGCGACATCTCTTCAGAGCTTCGTTCAATTAACCGGTCCACTTCCTTATTACTGTAACCGCCGCCGTTTCCAATTCCGTACGCGCGTGATGCATCCGGAGTATGGATCAGGAAATCAAAAGCGCCGCCGGAATCTGCACTGCTATCGAACCAACCTAACATATAGAACGAGGTATCACGCGATATTCGCTTCTGGAAGAGTAAGTTTTTATCCATATCATTTAGCTGGACATCGATGCCGACCTCTGCCAGGTCACGAACGATAGAGCGACCGACTTCCAGATCATCTCGATAACGATTATTTGTTATGTCGAGCCGTACGGGAAACCCCTTGGAGTATCCTGCCTGTTTCAATAATTTCCTGGCTGCTTGAGGATCATAGGGAAGTCTTTCAATTCGATCGTTATGGCCGAAAACTTTTGGCGCAACAAGTTGCGTTGCTTCCCTGGCGTGACCCTGGAGAACACCGCGAACAATTCTTTTCGTGTTAATGGCATGATAGATCGCCTTCCTGACACGAATGTCCCGGAAGGGATTCACGGGTAAATTCACATAGGGCGTTTTTTCACGCCAAACATCCATCGCCAGATACAACACCATCATTCCCGGCACACTTTGCACGGTTGTCTTTTCATCACGCTTTATTAGCTCATGTCCCAGAGCCGATGGTTCCAACAGCGGAAGGATGTCAATACTGCCCTGGGTTAACCCCAGGATCCGCTTCTGTAGATCAGGAATGGCTTCAAAACGTATCTGTTGAATTGCTGGTTTTGATCCCCAATAGTTGTCATTTCGCTCCAACAGAACAAACTCGGTTTTTTTCCATTCCTTTAGCCAGTAGGGACCTGTGCCAGAATAAAAGTCCGGAGACTTTTCTTCAGCCATAATCCAGATATCTGCGAGTCGGTTCAAAATAATATTGTAAGGCTTGCGAGTAACTAGTCGGATGGAATCAGACGCTATTACATCCACGCTTTCGAGCATGGTAAGCAAACTGGAAAGTTGAGAAGATGGCTCTTTCCTCGCGCGATTGATGCTGAATCGCACATCTTCAGGACGCAGAAGTTTACCATTGTGAAAACGGACGCCGGGACGAAGCTTGATAATGCAAGTACGGTCATCAGGATTCGACCAATCGGTTCCCAGACCGGGGACAATTCGCATATTGTGATCCCGTTTGACCAATGTCTCAAAAATATTGCAGTAGATTGCGTTGGAAATAACCGTATTTTCGCTGATCGGATCCAGATTCGAAACGAGACTCGGATAAGCAATGGATATATGTGAAACAGGTTGCTTCTCAGAGGCACAGTAAACCAGAACAAGAAGCAATCCGCCTACGATCCAGTTCTTTCGCAAATCGTTCCCCTTCTATAATCATGCTCCTCGTATTGCGGCGTTTGCAAGGCCGGCAAGACTGTCCGAAAAGTCAGCAGCAGCGGGGATAATTCATTCTGCTTTTTCCAGGCCCTTTTCCGGGTGCAATATATACCGGCTGGTGTTGTAGGCCAAGGAAACAATCACTGCTACAGAAAGGAAGAAGATGGGAATCGTAATCCAGGCCGTAACTTTTGCGACCTGATAAAAGTTAGATCGAGCCGTCTCGACTCGCACTTCTTCCTCTTTTTCCAGAGTCGGCAAAAGTTTCTGAATAAACATCTGATTCAGAGGATCTGCATGTAGAGAAAGTTCAGTAATAGCTTTATTGTTATTCACACCGAGGTTTTCATAAACGATCTTCCAGGAGGAAGCAAGCTTTTCATAGGCCATGGAGAATGTGTCGAATTTTCCAGCCGATTCCTCTTCAGTCAGATTTTTTAATTTTTGCATTTCGTCGCGAAGCGTCGAGAGCTGGTATTCGAATTCTAACAGCTGCTGGGTATCGGAACCTTCCGTAGTCGACTCGGTATAAACCTGACTCAAGATGGCGACCTGCGAATGCAGATCGTTGAGATGCTGTCTGATGGAGTTCAGCAAAAGGCGCCGCTCTACAGCGCGGTAAAGTTCTTCCATTCTTTGGGTTTGTTGATGATTTTTCCACAGGAAGACGGCGAGATTGATTGCAAATAATAAAATCACCGAGACAGAATAGAGAAAGAAACGCCTCTGAATAGACATCTAAATAGATTCAACGCAAAGCATAGTTCGGATCGTTCAGCCCTTTTCCATCGACACGAAGAACCTTTACACCTGAGGGAATCTGCGAGGAATCCACAACTGAAATGGACCCCGGGATAGCACGAATTAACTCGCCCATCATTTCAATGGAACTTACAGTTTTTGGAGGAGTCGCAGCTTCGGTACGAAAGACCTTAGCGATCCAGTAGTGACGATACTGAGCTTCAGTCTTCTCATAGATTTTTCGCAGCATCACTTCCCTTTCCCAGGACTTCGGTGCAGGGATCAGAAGCGTTATCGTCAGATCCTCCGACCAGAATAAACGATCGCCCAGGAAAATCTTCCGCAATTCGGCAAAGCTTAAGTTGTCAACCGCCAATCCAGGATGCGCAATCACCACAATCGATTCTTCGGCTGTAAAGGAAATTTGTGAAAATGAAAAAAAGAATACGGCAACCAGCAAACATAGTACGCTCACATTCAGGAACGAAAACCGAAGTACCGTCACTTTGTCCTCAGAATGTAAAACTCACCTGCGCAAAAATACTGTTGATGGTGGGTTTCGTATGCTTCCTGCGATATTCTGCTTTTAAAGCAACGAGTTCTGCGAAATCATACCGGACACCAATGATGGATCCTTTTTCGGGCCGAACACCGCTGAATGCAACATCGTTTTTATCAATGCGTATATCTTCAAAGCGGTAGTACGGTTTCCATTTGTTGTTAGAAACCGGAAGTCTATATGAAAATTGTATGTAATAAGCGTGATTATGAAAGTTCTCATCGATTCGTAGATCCTGATGATTGATATAGGCATATTCCATCAACACTTCTGGAGTTTCTTTGGTCCAGATCAGATGGAACGAACTGATGGACTCACGATAATGAGTGTCGCTCGTTGTGATTTTGTCGCTGTAAAAAGCTCCGCCAGCTTGCAGACCATAGAACCCGTCCGGCTTGATGAAGGCGCTCGCCAGCCATGCACGATTGTTATTCACATCGAGTGCATCACCCGCGCGGCTAATGATCGTAGAGCGTCCATTCCCTACGCCGACACCGTAGTTTAGATTGTAGCCGCCGGCGGGATGCGACCCT
Organism: Acidobacteriota bacterium; assembly: GCA_046714535.1. Classification (GTDB taxonomy): domain Bacteria; phylum Acidobacteriota; class HRBIN11; order JAKEFK01; family JAKEFK01; genus JAKEFK01. The sequence goes on from JBKKAT010000250.1 coordinate 10,499, forward strand.
TCCAGCAAAAGACCAACAAAATGAACAGGGATGTATTGCCCACCAAAACGAACCATCTCCGGCCTGCTAATGCTGGTCTGCAGCCATTGGCCGTGATGGTAAGCGACATTCCAATAATTTATGGGAGTGTGGTAGCGGCCGGCAGAAATCTTCAAGCGATCGCTGTGAGAATATCTGATGATACTTCGTTCTACTTCAGCATTGAACCCTGAAACAGAGGATGTTGTCGAAGCATCTCTGCGGGCAGTAAGACTTACCTCGCCAACGAAACTAATCTTTGAAGATAGAAGAGATGTAAAATGCAAAACAAATTGTCCTTCAAAGAATCCACTATTTACCTCGGGATCAGAATCATCACTGGCAAAAAAGTTCAGATCACTAAATCCGATGATATGAAGAGATGGGTAGGACGTTTCCGCCGACTCCTGGTGCGCTTCAAACTGCAGCTCCATGTCATTGAGAACGGAAGGAAGAAAAAGTCCTGGATTGGTTTCACCGTAAGCGATGGAAAAAAGGCCAAACAACAAGATTCCCGCTGTTCCATAGCGCAAACCACAAAAGCCCATCGCAGTCCCCCGATTCGATTTCGGCAATCATCTTACAACACTCTGTCCGATGTCAACATTACGGAGCGGAACGGAGCGCTTCGATTCTGATGGCATTCAGGGCGACAAAGGAGTAAATGGACCTATTCTGCAGATGTCGCTCATGACGGTGAAGAAGGACTTTCCCGGTACAAACAAGACAGCATACATTTAAGCGCGATTCACAACGTGTAATTGGAGTGCCGGTCTAGTCACCCGATGGAAAGCATCGTTGCATGACAAGCGTACTCAACCGCGTTGGCGTCTAAGGCTCAGGCAGCAGTGCGTAAAGAAAACCGTTGCTGCATCCAGCATAGATGAAGTGCTCGGATGCTCCCAGCATCCGGACCCTACCTTGCACGTGAGTCGACCACATGGGCTTGCCGCTGGCGGAATCGAACGCCGTAACATGGCCGCCGGTGCTTCCAAGGATGACCAAATTTTTCCAGAGCAACGGTCGAAATGTATCCCATTGTGATCCCTCTGGCGATGGCTGGCTCCAGAGATCTTTACCGCTCGCCACATGGAGACCCTTTAACGTGGGAATGTTC
>JBKKAT010000251.1:0-9493 GCA_046714535.1 Acidobacteriota bacterium
CAGCCTGCATAGGGGATCGGGGACTTCCAGTCCGCAAGAGCCGGCTAAAGCCGGCGGCCCACTATGCCGGATAAATCCGGCGCTCCATTAAGGAATTGCAGTTGGAAGGCTGGACCAATTCAGGATCACGTTCCAGAGCAACCGGTAATCCGAGTGATTCAATTCGCGATGCATCGGATTGAAATTGAAGGCGATCACGCGTCCGCGACCGGCCGGCAGATCCAAAATCGCTGGCTGACCTTCCAGATCATCGGTGCTCTTCATCCCACCGCTCACCACCATTGGCGGTTCTTCTTTTTTCTTCTCTTCCGGATTCTCTTTTTTATCTTCCTCTTCCATTTCACGTTCCGATTTGGGCAGCCGCGTTCCCCACTGCATCACAATCCAGCGGCGTTCGGAAGGACGTACTGAGTAAACCTGATAGGACTGGCGAAAAACCGAGGTTGTCTCTTTATAGCCGTATGCAATTGGGTGATCCTGTCTAAGAAACTTCGTTCCGATTACCACGCCGGGTGATGTAACTTCACTGCCGCGGCGCACGTTGCGTACGAGCCCACCTTCAATCGGAAGAGCTGAACCATTTCCCAGTGTCACCAGTAAGCCACCTTGCTCCAAAAACTCAGCGAGGTTCGACATCCCTTTCCAGCCGATTCCGCCAGTGATGTCATCGGAAGCAACAGGTAATCCATGATGTGTGAACTTTTCCGTTTTGGTGTAAGGCATTGGACCGAACTTCGTGTCGATTCCGTGAATCTGAGTTTTGAGATCCTGATAATTTTCACCATATATAAGGATGTCCAACTGATCGCGCAAACGCCCCGCGCGAATCTCTTCATCACGAATGTATTTATACGGAATTTTTTGCTGATCGAGAGTCAGCCGGATCCAGCCGACTGATTCCGTATCCGCCCAGGTGCTCCAAACACCAATGCGCGGAAGTGGTGATGGGTGCCGTTTCACATCAGGCGCGTTACCAGCGCTTTCGAAATCGAGGGCAAACTCCTCCGCGACACTTTGCAGGGCCTGCCGCAATCCATCCTGACCGGAAAGAATCCAGGAGCCTCGGGGATAATCGATACCGCCAGCCTTAAAATTCTGTTCAGCGATTTCTATCTTAAAATTCGCGAGTCGCACACGCGCCGCCAGCAATGACTCCTGCCCTGTATCTTTTACCAGAAACACGGGGCCACTCCCTTTCACTTGCCCACTCACAACAAGCGCACCGGATAACGGCTCAAGAGCTACCTTCATGATCGCGGCATCCTCAATCCGTTTTGTTTCAACGCCGTAGTGTGCAGGGAACGCCCAGGAGATGTCATCATACGGTTCATACGGTGTGTCGGTCGGGAATTTTTGTGACTCAAGCAAGTCAACTGCATAATTTCGATATGGTTGATCGAGCCGCACAACATAACTTCCCTTCGGAAACTCACCCTCTTTCACTTTGATCGCCGCTGTTGCGCGATGCACTTCAATTCTGTGACTGCGCAATAATTCCACCATTTGTGCAACGCGACGACGGTCTCCTTGATCAGCAGCGATCACGAATGCATACGGATTTCCCTTGACACCTTTTTGCCAGGAGTTGTATCCCCTTCTGTAAAAATTGCGCAACATTTCCTGGCCATGCTTCGCAGCGTAGTTCAAAACGGCAAGACATCCGGTTTGCATATAGTTCGTGTTGTTTCGCAGCGACCACTCCATCTTCTTATCAGGCGGCAAAGGACGATACCAATCCCGTTCTGTTACCGGCTTGTCGACATAACGTTCCTGATTTGGTCGCAGCACCCGCGTGACAGTTTCGGCGGTCGAGTTGCCGAACGTTTCGTAGCCGCGTCCTAGCGCGTTGTGATTCATCGCGAGCGAATCTAGGTAATGATGTCCCCATCCTTCTCCAAAACCCCATGTCCAGACCCCAGGCATTCCAAATCCTGTAAGCGTTGTCATTTCATGCAACGCCGTTTCAAATGCTTCATTGATCACAAGCGGATCGAGATTCGGATTCCATGGTCCGGTGCCATTCCAGATAAGAAGTAGTGGAATCGACTCATGCAGATCGTGCACGACGGTCGGGTAATAGTCGTAAAACATTTTGTGAACTGCCTGCGTGAGCTTCAATGAATGCTGATGTGTGTCCCGGTTGTTATCATGAAAAACGTACCGGCCCCAGAACGGCGGTGTTCGTCTGGGGAGATTATCGTAGTCGGTTTTTCCTTTCAGGTAACGGTAGAACCAGTCGACAACTTTATCGCGACCATCCGGTTCCGACACCGGATTGATCAGCACCACCACATTCTTACGGATCTCTTGAATGTGCGGCTGTTCGCTTACAGCAAGCCTGTAAGCCATTTCCATTACCATTTCGGGACTTCCCGTTTCTGTGGAGTGTAGACCGGCGTTGAAGTAATAAATCGGTTTTGCCGTCTTGATAATCTGTTCTGCTTCCTCCGGTGATGTTTTACGGGGATCAGCCAATGCCGCAGTTGCTTGCTTGAGCTGCGCGACATTCTTGATGTTCTGATCGTCCGAAATGAGCACCAGCAGGATTTCCCTGCCCTCTTCCGATTTGCCGAGCACTTCCACATCCACCCGATCGGATGCCCGAGCCAATTCACGCATGTATCCGTAGATCTTTTGCGTGTGCGATAACTCGCCCGCAGCTCCCACTACATGTCCCAGATATTTCGTTGGGGATGGGACATTCGCTGAAGCCGGAACGTACGCTACCCAGGGATTGCTGTACTTCGGGTCGGTTGTATATCGGGCAATTGCTTCGACAGAACCCGCTTCCGGTGTGTCCGGTTCATACGGATTCTGCGCAAAAGCAATTACACTTGTCAGCAAAACAAATAAACTCACATTAACAATTCGTCGCATGCGCATCATTATAAACGCTTCGCAGGGTAGCGCAGGCATCTTGCCTGCATAGGGTATCGCGGACTTCCAGTCCGCCGGCAGGCCAGAGGCCTGCGGTCCCTAATGCAGGCGGGACGCCTGCGCTACCCTTCTTTGCGATGATCCTCTTTCTTTGGATGCCGGTCAGTGCACACGCGCAACAACGGAATTTGATTTTAATTACGATTGATACAATTCGAGCGGACTATCTGAGCTACAACGGATCCACAAAAGTAAAAACTCCGAATCTTGATGCTCTGGCAGCCAGAGGTGTGAACTTCCAACGGGCCCGCTCCTCCGTTCCTTTGACTCTTCCATCACACGCTTCCCTTTTAACTGCGCTTTATCCACCTTCTCATGGTGTACGCGATAACGCGACCTTTCGTTTGAGTGAAGAGAATATAACTCTTGCAGAAATCTTGAAGCAGCAGGGATACGAGACCGCGGCTTTTGTGGGAAGTTTTGTTCTGGATCATCGCTTTGGTTTGAATCAGGGTTTCGATGTCTATGATGATCGCACGTGGCAAAACGCAAAAACCATGGAGTGGCTGGAAGCGGAGCGAAAAGGGAGCGAGGTCTATGAAGCATTTGCTAAATGGATGACCTCTTATTCCGCAAAAAAACCGTTTTTTGTTTGGATCCATTTATATGATCCGCATTTTCCTTATCAGCCGCCGGAAGATTTCAGACGGCGCTATCCGAAAGATCCTTATGCGGGCGAAGTGGCGTATACAGATTCCATCGTGGGGACCATCTTAAAAGCGGTCGAGACGCGAAAACTGATGGACAACAGTATCATTGCGGTAGCAGGCGATCACGGCGAAGGTCTGGGCGACCATGGAGAATACACACATTCTGTATTTATTTACAATTCCACTCTTCATGTTCCGATGTTGATCGCTGCGCCAAAGCTGATCCCTCCATTCGTCAAAATCGCAGATCTCTGCCGCACGATCGATCTTGTTCCCACCCTGCTGGATTATATGGGAATCAAACGCCGGGTTGGAGAAGGCGTTAGCCTGAGAAATCTGATCGAAGGAAAGCCGCAAAACGAACTCGTGTCTTATAGCGAATCACTCTATGCCAGACTAAACATGGGATGGAGTGAGCTCCTGGGGCTCGAGACAAAAACCTACCACTATATTGATGCGCCAAAACCTGAGCTCTTTGAAGTTCAAAAGGATTCCAAAGAAACTCAAAATCAGATTGCTTCCACGCGCGAAGCGGCGCGCCGGATGAAACAGGAACTGCAAAAGAGTTATGCGGGTAAAGCGGTAAATCCGCAAAGCATCGATGAGGAAACACGCGAAAAACTCGCAAGCCTCGGTTACGTATCTTCCACACCTCCTGCTAAGGCCGCTGCCAGCGCGATCGATCCAAAAGATAAAATCGCTGTGTGGAATGAAATGCAGATGATTATGCACGCGCTCGAAATCAAGGATTACGAGATTGCCATTCAGGCATTGAAACGGTTAAAGGAGCAAGAAAGAACGTTGCCGATGATTTATCAGTATCTCGGTATGGCTTACATGCAGATGGGCGACCTGGCGAACGCGGAAAAAACGTACCGCGACGCGCTTCAACTCGGGATGGATTCCTCTGCAACTCACCTGAACCTTGGATTAATCGCCCACCATCGCAAAGACTTTTCGCAAGCCGAAAAAGAATTACGAATTGCCATCGCCATGGATCCCAGAAGCGCAACATCCCACTACAGACTCGGAAACGTTTTTCGCGCGCAACATCAGTTCGAAAAAGCGCAGACGGAATACAACGAATCGCTGAAGATCAATCCTGACCATGTACTTTCGATCCATGGACTCGGGAGCATTTACGCAGAAATGAAACGCGATCCGGAAGCGGCTCGTTTTTACGAACGCGCCATTCAAACGGATCCTTCCTACGCACCTGCCTATTTCAATTTTGCTTTGTTGCTTCAAAGATCGAATCAACAGGGCAAGGCATGCGATTTGTTTGCAAAATTCCTGAAGCTTGCCGGTTCGGACCCTGCAATAACCGTAGCTCAGCGCAAAGCGGCAAACGCAGCCCTTCAGAGATGTAAACAACCGGCTCAATGAAGCGCATAGCCTTTTTTGGAATTGTTTTGCTTGCCGGTCTTGCAGTAACAGTAGCCTATTTCATTCGGAGAAACTCTGAAAATACCATTACGCCAGGAAAATTTCGCGAAGCAAACATCGTATTGATCACCATTGATACGCTTCGAGCGGATCATTTGCCGGCATATGGATACACAAAACTAAGTACGCCCGCAATGGACCGCCTTGCGGCTGAAAGCGTCCTTTTCGAAGACGCAATTGCACATGTGCCGATGACACTACCCTCGCATGCCTCCATCCTTACAGGGCTATTGCCCGTAGAACATGCAGTGCATGATAATGCCGGATTTATTCTGAATGAAAAGATCAAAACGCTGCCTGAGATTTTGAAAGAAAATGGATACAACACCGCTGCATTCATTTCTGCTTTTGTTCTTGACTCTCAATTCGGACTGGACCAGGGCTTTGATTTGTATTCCGATGACTTCTCACTTGCAGAAGCGCGCGTTTCCAGCACCGATTTGCACAGGCGCGCAGCGGAAACGCAGAGGGAAGTCGATGCCTGGTTACAAAAAAACAAAGACAAAAAATTTTTCTTGTGGGTGCATTACTACGATCCCCATGACCCCTATGAGCCACCGGAGCCTTATCAAACACAATATTCTAATTCGTTATATGACGGTGAGATCGCATACATCGATGAAATCCTGGGGAAGTTTCTTACAGTCCTGGATTCTGCAGGGTTGAAGGAAAAGACAATTCTGGCTTTGACCGGCGATCATGGCGAAGGATTGGGAGAGCATAACGAACAAACACATGCTCTGTTCATCTACAATTCCACACAACACGTCCCATTGATGTTTCGGATTCCTGGAATTCCGGCAAGGCGGGTGGGACAAATTGTCGGGCACTCAGATCTAGCTCCAACACTGTTGGACCTTGTGGGAATTAAAACAAGGCAGCGTATGCAGGGGAAAAGCCTTCTGCCGGACTTAAATGGAAAGAGTAATTCCAAAAGACAAGCATACAGTGAGAGTCTTTTAGCTGAATTGCATTACGGTTGGAGTCCATTAAGAAGCATTACGACGAGTCAATACAAATTCATAGAGGCACCGACTGTAGAGTTATACGACCGACAAATCGATCGCGGCGAAACACAAAATGTGGCGCGCGAGAAGCCCGAGATTGTTAGTTCCCTTCGAAAAGAGCTCGATGCCTTCGCGTCAGAATCAAATGCGACTCCGGCGAAAGTAGATCAGGAAACGGAAGAAAAGCTCAAGGCTCTCGGTTATGTTGGAACAGTAAGTCCGGGTACCTCTCAGAGCCGAAAGAGCGATCCGAAAAATAAATTGAAAATATTGAATGCAATTACCTATGCTGGCAAAGCTAATGAAGCGCTAAACTATCCGCTTGTAATTGCTACGCTTACTCCGGTTCTACAGCAAGAGCCACAGCTTGTCGATGCCCATTACATGATGGCTAACGCTTACCTGCATCTGGGAAAGACTGAACTCGCATTGCAGGAATTTCTGACAATAGTCAAACTAAAACCTGACCACACAAAGACGTTATACAACCTTGGTTTTTTTTATCATACGCAGGAAAATTTCTCAGCCGCTGAATACTGGTATAAACAGCTGCTGAAATACGAGCCGGAACACCTGTTTGGAAACCTGAATCTGGCAAGTTTGTATCGCCAAACCGGACAGACTGAAAAAGCAAAACAGTACGTCACTAAAGTTGTAAAAGAATACGAGCAATCGATCCGTCAGGCCGCATCACCCGAAGTGCGTTCGAAATTGTTGGAGAAACTTTCCGAGATTCGCTTTAAAACAGGCGAACGCCAGCAGAGCATCAACGATCTGGAAGAATCCACGAAAACCGATCCGAAAAACTATGAAGCATGGTGGAAGCTTGGTTCGCTCTACCAGCAGGAAGGCAGATTACCGGATGCGATCGATTGCCAGAAGAAGTCGATTGCCGTAAACAAAGAATTTTATCCGGCGTACTTCTCTCTTTCCGCATTGTATCTGGCAACAAATACGAACCTGCAGGAAGCGCTGCGATTGGTACAAACTGCGCAACAAAAACAGCCGGGCAAACAAGCCGATCAGCTCAAGGCGGCCATTCAAACAAAACTCAGAACAAAATAGAAAAGTAATTCTTTGCGACTTTGAGTTGGATGCTACCTGTTTCCCGAGGCCATTTGCACGGCTTCCGGCATTTTTCGGAGCCGCCACATGTTGATGATTCCAAACACCGGACCCGCTGCGAGTATCCAGAACACCTTGTTCCATCCGATGGAAGCAACCAATGCAGGAATCAACGCTATGGAAATCAGAGTCAGCAAAAATCCAAGCGAGGTTTGTAGAGTCAAAGCGGTACCGACATAACGAGGGTCGGTTAGCTCGCTGACTGCGGCGCTAAATTGAGCGCTGTCCGCAACAACAGCAAATCCCCAAACAATGCAAAGAATCGTCAAAGCAAGAGGCTGGTCAAAGAAGAATCCAACAAGCAAACAACAGGCGCCTGAAATCAACAGACTCAGACTGGTTACTTTCGTGCGGCCGATTTTATCTGCCATGATTCCGGCAAGAATGCATCCGGCAGTTCCGGCGGCGATTGCAGCAAATCCTGCAAATCGTCCGATTTGTGGGCTGCTGCCGGAAGCTTGAAAACTGGCCAACAAAAAAATAGGAACCCATGTCCACATGGCATAGAGCTCCCACATGTGACCCAGATATCCGTAGTTCGCAAGCCGGGTTGGTTTGTGTTTGAGTGCTCGAATTGCAAAACGCCAATCAAACGGCGCACTCTGGCTGAGGTGTGGCCCGGGCCGGACGAACAGGGCGCAAATCACGGCTGCAAGAACTGAAAGGAAGGAGAGCGCTAATAATACCGTCTGCCAGCGTGGCATCCCGCTTTCCCCAACAATTCCATTGAGTAGATGCGGCAATGACTTGCCAAGGGTCAATGCGCCCACCAGAATTCCAATTCCGCGACCGCGATCTTCCTTGCACCAGGTTGCTACCAGCTTCATCCCGGGCGGATAAACACCCGCGATTCCCATTCCTGTAAGGAATCGCAGCAGGAGAGTTGTATTGAAGGAGGGATTCAAAATGGGAATCGCAGCATTAAAACAAGCGCTAGCAAATGCGCTGATCGCAAAAAGCCATTGATTGCTGATCCGGTCACCAAGATTCAATAGCGCGCTTAAAATGGCTCCACACACAAAACCGATTTGAACACTGTTCGTGATCCAGGATTGTTGGGCCGTGCTGAGGCTCCGTTCAATCGTAAGTTGCGGAAGAACGGCGGATCCGGAGAACCACAACGACATCGCTAACATCGCTGCAAAGGCCAGCAGCACCAGATTTTTCCATTTCTCACCGTTCATTTTTTAACGCCAGGGCGCTAAGGCGCAAAAAATCAATACAAATATGCATTGAGTGATTGGATCGGATGAACTTCTACCGCATCTTTCCCTTTTCGAAAAATGCGCGCGGCTGAAATTCCCTTCAGGAGAATTTCGCTATTCTGGACGCGAATCATGGCCCCTTCACGCAAGCCGACTACCGGATTCTCGTTTTCTTCCAAATACTCGCGAATCCTTTCTTCCCTTGTTTCTCCCATGTGTTTGGAATCAGGATCCGGATCGATGTAGTGCGGATTAATTTGAAAGGAAACCAACCCCAGAGCAGTCAGAGAGGGGGGCTCCACAATCGGCATATCATTTGTTGTTCTGATCGTGGCGCAGGCAACGTTTGTTCCAGCACTGGAACCCATATAAGGCATTCCCTGGTCAACACGACCGCGGATTTCTTCCAGCAGATCTTTTTCATACAGGTTTTTCAAAAGGCGAAATGTGTTCCCCCCACCGATGAATATTGCTTCCGCCTTACGTACGGCTTCGCGCGGATCTTCACTCCGGTGTATGGAGTCGACGGTAAATCCCATTTCTTTCAGACGTGGAAATACCTTTGCACAGTAGGCTTCGTGATCTTTTAATGCATAGGGAACAAACAAAACACTCGAACGTTTCGAAGATGATCACGAATCTCAGCTTCCGCATGTTCTAGATATCCGCCGCCAAAAATGACCGAGCTGCTGATCAGTAAAAGTTGTCTGTTCGACATCCCACAGACATTTTACATTCCTTTTAGTTTTTTCACGCGATCTTCCAGAAGACGTTTGATCAGTTCCCGCCGTGGTCCCTCCAACGAAGCATCCTGGGCAACCAACGCAATTCCTTTTTCTGCAATTTGAAGCGCCAGTTCTTTTTTTCCCGCAGCTTCATACACTTCCGAAAGGCTATCATGGGCGTTTGCCGATTGTGGGAAAGCTTCAACATTGAGCGTTAGAATTTTAATCGCCTGTTCTCGATTTCCCTGAAAAAAGAATTCATAACCCAATGCATTGATCACGTTTTCGCGGAAAATGGATGCTTTAGGATTCACCCGTGTTTGTTCTTCATAAATCGCTTTTGCCCGATCGAAACCACCTTCACGAATCAAATTCGCGAATTCCCATTCACGCGGAGG
>JBKKAT010000252.1:0-2688 GCA_046714535.1 Acidobacteriota bacterium
GTCGTATTCATAGGATAAGGATAAACAAACCGAACGCAGGCTTCTAGTAGGGGCCGGCCATGTGGCCGCCCGCACGGATTCAATTAAGCAAAGCGGGCGGGGACAAGCCCCGCCCCTACCGGTTATACTAGAGTCTGAATGCTCGGACAAACAATATCCCACTACAAGATCGTTGATAAGTTGGGTGGTGGTGGAATGGGTGTTGTTTATCGCGCCGAAGATGTCCGTCTCGGCCGAAAGGTTGCACTCAAGTTTCTTCCGCCAGAAATGTCGCAAGATCCACAGTCACTGGAACGTTTTCAACGGGAAGCGCGCGCAGCTTCAGCACTGAATCACCCCAATATTTGCACCATCTACGATATTGATTCGGGGATTCCAACCGGTGAAGATGCGGAGCCCGGTTCAGGTCAACAGCCAATCCACTTTATTGCCATGGAAATGCTGGAAGGGCAGACTTTGAAGCACCGGCTGATGGAAAGTCCGATTCCATTCGACCAATTGTTGGATTTCGCGATTCAGATTTCAGATGCGTTGGAAGCCGCACACTCAGAAGGAATTGTTCATCGGGATATTAAACCGGCGAACATATTCATTACAAAACGCGGGCAGGCAAAAATCATGGATTTTGGTCTGGCGAAACTGCTGCCGGCACAAAAAGCGGCCAGTTCTCCAGGAGTTTCCATGCTGGAAACCGGGATACCCGAATCGTTAACGAGTCCCGGCATGACACTGGGCACCGTTGCGTACATGTCGCCGGAGCAAGCACGCGCCGAGGAATTGGACGCCCGCAGCGATTTGTTTTCTTTCGGTATCGTGCTTTATGAAATGGTGACAGGTAAACTCGCCTTCACCGGAAGCAGCAATGCGGTAATATTCGATGCAATTCTCAACAAACAACCCGCTTCTCCGTTACGGTTCAATCCATCGATCCCGCAGGAATTCGATCGCATCATTTATAAGACACTCGAAAAGGATCGAGACATACGCTGTCAAACAGCAGCAGAGTTGCGCGCCGATCTGAAACGGCTCAAACGGGACTCCGATTCTTCCAAGTCGGCAATACACACCGCCGCTTTCGCAGCAGCTTCGGCTATCGATTCTCCCAGCACACCGGTTGCAGTTTCTACGGAATCATCAGTAAAACCTATAGTCAAACCTGTGCGCTGGAAATTTCTTGTTCCCATTTTCCTGCTGGCCATTGCAATCGCAGGATTTCTTGTTTATAAGAAATGGCCTCAAACAAAAACAACGACAACGGCACAGGCCAAAGTAACCAGGATAAGTCAGTGGAATAAACCGATCAATTCAGTGGTTTTATCACCGGATGGAAGAACCATTGCCTTCACTTCGCCTGTCGGTTCTGTGTCCCAGGTTTTTGTTATGCTGACTTCCGGTGGCGAGCCGTTGCAATTGACAAGCGATGAAGCGGCCAAACAAGTCGATAGTTTTTCTCCCGATAGCAGAGAGATCTATTATGGTCGCACCAGTGGACGCGACGAAGTATGGGCCGTGCCCACACTCGGAGGGAACCCGCGACGCGTAGTCTCCGGTATTCGGCTGCAGCCTTCCCCCGATGGGGCATCCTATTATTACCTGAAATCTGACAGTAGAGGAATATTTCGAGCTGGAAAATCGGGTCTGAACGAAGAATTGATTTATTCTTTTGAGAATTCAAAAATGACCCCGCAAGGCATCTTGCCCTATCCTGATAACAGACATCTTCTGGTGGGAACTACATGGCCGGGCGCGGGTGACTCACAACGGGCCTTTAAGCTGGATACCTCTTCGCGAAAGATTGAGGACCTGGGTCGATTCGAAGATTTTGTTGGCTCTGCATATTGGCTGGAGCCGGGAATAAGCGTTGTATTCGGCCAAAAAGTGAATGACCTGGTTAATATTTGGAAATATGAATTCACCAATAAGGCCTTAACTCAAATCACCTTCGGCTCCGGGCCGGATTTTTCGCCGATGCCGGACCCTTCCGGCAAAGGTATTTACTATGTGAACGGCAAAATATCCGGTTCGCTTGTGAGCTATAACGTTAAAACCGGAAGCACTTCCGATATTGTATCGGAGCTTGCGAGCCAACCCATTATTTCACCGGATGGAAAAAGGGTCCTGTTCATAAAAATACTCGATCCAAACAAAAGCACCGAATTGTGGGTCTCGGATACGGATGGCCGGAATGCGCTGAAGCTGGCTTCGGCGCGAAGCATTGCGACAGGATTCTGGTCAGCGGATGGATCGCGTGTGATCTTCATGGCATCAGAAACTGATGAAGGTCACAAAGCTTATATCATCGGAGTAGACGGCCGCGGACTGATTCCCATAGAACTGGCTGATAAGAACATACTGAGCGTAAGCTGGTCCATCGATGGAAAACATCTCTACGTAACGACAGAAGAAGGTAGATTCAATATAATTTGGAGAACAGATTCTGACGGCAAAAACCCGGAAAAATTCGTGGAAAACTGTTTTGCAATGGAAGCAACACCTGATGGAAAATATCTATTGGGTGTAGTTTTGTCCGGAGCAGAGACAGGTATCTATCAAATATCCCTCGACACAAGAAAACGCACCTTACTCATTCCGGACGTCCAAACATTCCTGGTTCGTATGTCACAGGATCGGAAAGCTTTTTTATACCCGATTCCAGGCCGCGGCGAAATTCTTTTTTATCGCCAGGAA
>JBKKAT010000253.1:0-4294 GCA_046714535.1 Acidobacteriota bacterium
TCTATGATGATCTCCTTTTCAGTCGGCTACGAAGAAGGGTGCACGACCGTAAGCGTCTTCGCGTCGCGCGGACGCGTTGCGCGTCCGAGTGACTAGTGGGCCAGTGACCAGTGGCCAGTTGTCAACGAGTATTGCTGGACACTGGTCACTAGACACGGGCACTTTTTTTATGACTTATCAGGTTTTAGCGAGAAAATGGCGGCCACAGATTTTTGAAGATCTGGTTGGACAGCAGACTGTCACGAGAACTCTGCAAAATGCCATCACTGCAGGACGAATTGCGCACGCCTTTCTATTCTCAGGTCCGCGCGGAGTAGGAAAAACAACTTGTGCACGCATTCTGGCCAAAGCTCTCAACTGCAATTCGGCTGATACACCGGTAACAAAGCCCTGTAACGTTTGTCCGTCGTGTCTCGACATCGCCGCTTCGCGATCGATGGACGTTCTGGAAATAGATGGAGCATCGAACCGCGGCATTGATGAAGTTCGTGAGTTAAGAGAATCCGCAAAATATCAACCGATCCGGGATCGCTTCCGCATTTTTATCATCGATGAAGTCCATATGTTGACAGCAGAAGCATTCAACGCTTTGCTGAAAACCCTGGAAGAACCACCCCCTCACGTCTTTTTCATCTTTGCGACAACGGAGCGTCATAAGCTTCCGGATACGATCGTTTCACGTTGTCAACCTTTTGATTTCAAAAAAATTCCGGATGGAATTTTGGTCCAGAGACTCCACCAAATCATTCAAGAAGAAAAGGTCAAAATCTCTGATAAATCGCTTCAGCTGATTTCTGCAGCATCGGAAGGCGGGTTGCGTGATGCGCTCGGAACGCTGGATCAAATCATTGCGTTCAGCGGAAATGAAATCGAGGAAAAGGATGTGGAAGCGGTCCTTGGTCTTGTTGACTTTGATAAATTACTCGCGATGGGAACGGCAATCGCGCGGGGAGATTGTCCGGCATTACTGTCTTTAATGAATCGCATCGCAGAATACGGCATCGATTATCGCGCTTTCTACAATGAGCTGCTTTCCTTTTACAGAGACCTGTTCCTTTTCCGGTTTTCACCCGATTCAAAAAAGCCGGGAGAAGAGCGGTTGATGGCACTTGCACAGGAATACGACGAAATACAATTGCTGCGAATTTGTCATAACCTGGTTTCAATCCAGAATACGCTACGCCTTTCGGGCAATCCTCGTTTTCTATTTGAAATCACACTCGTTAAGCTTGCGCAGATAAAACGGCTCATTCCGCTTGAAGAGATTGCAGAAGGTTTAAAAAAAAACGTTGATCGCATCCCGGCTCCGATAACCGTAGTATCAGCGCCTCAACGCAAAGACGCGAAGACGCACAGCGCAGACGCGCCAACACGTCAACCCGAAGACGCAAAGCCCATTGCCGGTGATTTTGTAGCAGCATTAATCAGTCAGATTGAAACGCAGAATCCCAGGCTGGCGGCGGCGCTCGAGAGCGCGCACATACTTCGCACGGATTCCAAAATCAGCTTCTACGTTCCGGAAGGTTACTTCAAAATGATGAAGCTCGACGCCCGCGATCAACTCGATCTGCAAACCATGCTTCAACAAAAATTGGGAACGGAAGTGCTTGTAGAAATTCACAAAGGAGAACCACCTGCCGAAAAAGAGGCGGTGAGGGTTTCTACGCCGGAAAGCCTCGTTGAAAGTGATCCTGTGGTGCGCGAGTTCGTCAAGATGTTTAAAGGTAAAATTACCAAAATTGATTTTAATAAGGAGCGTTATTTATGAAGATGGACATGAATAAGATCATGAGGCAAGTTCAGGAAACGCAAAAAAAATTGCAGGACGAGCTGAACGCTATTCGCGTCACAGCCGGAGCAGGTGGCGGAATGGTGGAAGTCACTCTGGATGGCTCGAAACAAATGGTTTCCATCAAAATTGATCCGCAGGCTGTGAATCCTGAAGACGTTGAAATGCTTCAGGATCTCATCCTTGCCGCTTATAATGAAGCCTTTCGTCGTGCCGAAGAAGAAGCTGCAGAGAAAGTCAGCAAACATACGGGCAACATGAAAATTCCTGGCCTGGGTAACCTGTTTTAGGAATTTAACACAGAGACACAGAGAAAAAACAAGAAATTTCTTTCTAACTCTGTACCTCCGTGTCTCTGTGTTGAGAGCTGTTTTCATATGGAATATCCGCTTCAGTATTATCCGGCGCCGTTAGCGAGATTGCTGGAAGAACTGATGAAGCTTCCCGGAATCGGGATTAAGTCTGCGCAACGGATCGCCTTTCATCTTTTGAAAATGCCCGCTGAAGAGCAGGAGAGTTTCATTGCTTCGCTCACCGGATTGAAGGATAAGATTCAATATTGCTCCATCTGCTGGAATTTTACGGATCTCAATCCGTGCCGCATCTGTTCCGATTCGCGACGCGACGACGAAATCATTTGCGTCGTTGAAGAACCTACCACTCTGATTGCCATTGAAAAGACGCGTGAGTTTCATGGCAAGTACCATGTCCTTTTGGGTTCATTGAATCCTTTAGCGGGAATCGGTCCCTCTGAAATCCGAATCAAAGAGCTTCTTGCACGTTTAAAAGCGAAAAGGGCAAAAGAGGTGATCCTCGCAACAAATCCCACGGTTGAAGGGGAAGCGACAGCAGTTTACATTGCCCGTTTGATCCAGGACGATACCGACAAAATTAGCCGAATCGCCCTTGGGGTACCGGTGGGCGGCGACCTGGAATACGTCGATGAAGTTACGATGTCCCGCGCCATCACAGGACGCCGTGCCCAAATCAAGGGTTAAAAGTTAAAGGATAAAGGGGTTCCAGTTCGGGGTGTTACCTTAACTTTTAACCTTTAACTTTTAACCCTTTTTGTGCTAACCTTGACGCTAGCAGATGAGGCCGATTCCATCGAAGTGTTCTTGAGGGGAGTACCATGCCCAGCACTGACATGATCATGTACGAGGAGGAGTTTCAGCAGATCCGCGGGATCTTGCAGAAGCTTAAGGACGAAGCGAACGCTAAGATGGTATTCCTCGTCGACAAAAATGGGCAACAGATTGCTTACAATGGGGACATCAACAATCTGGATACAACTTCTCTAGCCTCCTTGACTGCCGGGAATGTTGCGGCTACTGATGGATTAGCAAAACTCATCGGGGAAAAAGAATTCACCGTTCTCTTTCATGAAGGGGAAAGAGACAATATTCATATTTCGATCGTCGGTCGAAGAGTCATACTCGTCATCATTTTTGATGAACGTTCATCCCTGGGATTGGTCCGGTTGAGGGTTCGAAAAGCATCCGGTGAGCTCGAAGGTGTATTTAACCGAATCCTGGAAAAAGTGGAAAAGGAAAAAGAGACAGGTGGCGGCTACGAATCCCCATTCGCAGAAATAACAGACGAAGATATCGACAGTTTATTCAGCGAATAGCGCTGGTTGGTTTTCGAGCATCATGACGTTCATCAATTACGCAGCCCGTGAAATCAATTGCAAAATAGTTTATTACGGTCCTGGTCTCGGCGGTAAAACCACGAACATCCAGTTCATCTACGACAAAACAAATCCCACCGCAAAAGGAAAACTGATTTCATTGGCTACCGAAACAGACCGGACTCTGTTTTTCGATTTTTTACCTTTGGATTTGGGGACCATTAAGGGATTTAAAGTTCGTTTTCATCTTTACACCGTGCCCGGACAGGTATTTTACGACGCCAGCAGAAAATTGATTCTGAAAGGTGTGGATGCCATCATCCTGGTGGCCGATTCACAGGTGGAACGAATGGATGCTAATGAAGAGGCCGTTTATAACCTGAAACAAAATTTAAAAGAACAAGGATACGATCTTGCCAACATCCCTTATGTTTTGCAATTGAATAAACGGGATCTCCCCAACATTTCACCGGCTGATGAAATGACCCGGATTCTTCGCCAAAAGGAAGAACCGGTGTTTGAAGCTGTGGCTTCGAAAGGAGTAGGCGTTTTCGACACTCTGAAAACTTGCGCCAAGCTCACGCTCCAGGAACTCCGCCGTAACACCTGAATCAGTGGCCAGTGACTAGTCACTAGACACTGGCCACTGGCCACTGGCCACTAAATAAAAGAGATATCGAATTTGAAAGTGCTGATAATCTTTTCAATTTCCTCTTGAAAATCGTTCATCTTCTCATCATTTCCCATGAATTGAATCGTGTATGCCCGCGTCTCATTAAAGCCGCAATAGATGATGGTCTTCATGAATAGATCTTTCTTGCTTACATTGGCATGAACAACGAACCCGTCATTTCCACCAATCCCTCTCTTTGATG
>JBKKAT010000254.1:0-3389 GCA_046714535.1 Acidobacteriota bacterium
CGACAGAACAGAATAAAAACGCGATCGATCCAGATTGCCAAGATTGATCAGGTTTTCAGGAATACGAATCGTCGGGTTAAAAGAATTGTCAGAGGACAACAAAACAAATTGGATCCCTTGATCTTCCAGCATCGAGGCTGCTTCCAGGAATAATGTTGCGCCTTTACGAACCGGGGAACTCCCAACACTTAAAAGTACCGTCCTGCGCGTCACTGTTTCTTGCCTGGTTTGCGCGCAAAGATCTCCAATGCGAATTCCATAAGGAATAATTCGGATGGATTTAAGAGGAATTTTGTATTCTGAAGAAATCGTTTCTGCGTACGAAATAGACGACGTATAAACGCCATCGCTTTTTGCAGCGGCAATGCGCTCGAAAAAGTCAACGACGCGGGAAAAATATCGTCGATTGTAAATATGACGAAAGTTCCCATGCAGTTTGGTAACCACCGCACAGGGATGTTGCAGAATCACAAGAAGTTGTTCGGCTCCGCCCTCGGCCGCTTCCAGAACGTCAAAATGATTTCGACGAATGTACCGGGTGAGCTTAAACATGTATGAAACACGGCGAAACCAGAAAAAAGGGGTCAATAATTGCCAGCCTCCTGAAAACCTTGAGACTTTACCGAGTTGTACGACCCGAACGTCACCCTCCCAATATTGTTTTTCCGGTCCGGATGTCAGAATCGTGACTTCATGCCCGTATTCTGCAAGCTGTTGAGAAAGATCATATATGTGAGCTCCGAGACCGCCTCGATCGTTCTTTTTAGAATATAAAATATTGCAAAAACCAATTTTCACATTATCCGATCCTTGCGAAAATTGTATCTTGCAAAAGTTGGGAAAGCTACAAAAATTCACACCTGAATTCGCTTTCCGTTATGCTGGATTTCACAAATGAAAGAGCACCATAACATTGCAATTTTGGAAACGCGCGATGGCGCATCCTTCATTATTTCGAAACTGGGCTCTGTCGTAGGTCCATCAGATATGCCGGATTTCTAAACAATCGGCCGGCGCTGGGAAAATCCGCGAAGCTGCGATGTACGGAAAAATCCCTGCAAATGAACAATGAGGCACCGGAGGTGAAACTTCTTCGACATTTTGCGCCGCCATCTTTCAATTTGACAGTCAAAGCGTGTGTAATTATATTTGCACGACTTTAGTTATAGCGGCTTGCCTTGAACAATGGCGCCAGCCTCGTTGGGGACGGCAAATCTAATGCTGAACGAGGTCCCGGGCTTTCGCTCCAGTTTCAGCTCCCCGCCGATCTGTCTGCTCAATGCCGATACAATTTGCATCCCCAGGGAACGAGGCTTTTTCAGATCAAAATTCTTTGGCAATCCCACGCCATCATCTTTCACGCGTAGCAGATACGTTGTGGATTCGTTACTTTTTTTCTGTCTTTTCATTTGAATTTCAATACTGCCTTTCCTTTCTTCAGGAAAAGCATATTTTAAGACGTTCGAAAGGAGCTCGTTGATAATCAAACCACAGGGCACCGCCAGGTCCATACTCATATAAAATTCATCTACATCTATTTTGGTATGTACCCGCTGCCGATCCACATTGTAGAAAGCAAACAGGTTATCAGTGAGATCCAAAACATAATCGCGGAAGAAGACGCTCGCCGCCTCACTGGTTTGATAGAGCTTCTCATGGATTAGCGACATCGACCTCACCCGGTTTTCACTCTCCCGAAGCAGCGCAGAGCTTTCCTGGTCCTTTGCGAAGCGTGATTGAAGACTGAGCAGGCTGGAAATGACTTGAAGATTATTTTTAATCCTGTGATGGATTTCTTTGACCAGGGTTTTCGCTGCTTCTTCGGAATGTTTTCGATGAGTGACATCCTGTATGGCGAGGAGAATCATTTCTGACCCCGTCTCCTGATTGATTCGTCTTGCGTTCAGAGAAAAGATCCGGCGCCCGATTTGCGGAAAATCGGCTTCAATCTGATAGTCTTCAAAACTGGATTTCTCCGCGATGACCCTTTCCAGCGCGTATCTCAGCTCAGGAATGTCCCACTTTTTGTTGCTAAGATCGTAAATACTGGAATGTTCCGTTTCGCTCGCTCTGACCTGGAAGGCGCGGTAAAAGGCCTCATTTGCTGTTACGACTCTCAGATGTTCATTTAGAACAATGAGTGGTTCTGGAACCGTCCTGATAATCGAATCAGAATAATTTCGCGCCGCCGTAAGCTGCCGGTTCAAATCGCTCAGGTCATCATTTCGATGCTGTAGTTCTTCATTCAGCGTGGTCAGCTCTTCATTGGTCGACTCCATTTCCTCCTTGGTCGTCTCGAGCTCTTCATTCGTGCTTTCCAGCTCCTCATTGGTCGATTGCAGCTCTTCATTGGCTGCGCCCAGCTCCTTATTGACCTCTTCCTGATCTTCCAGCAGCAACTGCATCCTCTTCGTGGTCCGCTGCAGATCCTCTTCCAGTTGTGCTACCACGCGCTCACGTACGTCTGTCTTCCGAGTCCTGTTTTTCGCGGGCGCGTCATCGCGAGGTTCTTTCAATAGAACTAAAAAATTCATATCCTCGCTCAACCGATTCCTGATGGGAATCACTTCCAGATCGACCGTCTTTGATTTTTGATCCAATTGAATGGTCAGATTTTTCTTCTCTATTGGCGCGCGTGATTTTTTCACTTCCCGGACCAGCGCCCGGATCTCCCACTGCAGCTCCTTTCGAATCATATCCCTCACATTCAAGCTCGCTTCCTCACCGGAAGGCTCCAGGAAAGGTGAGAGTTGCCCGCGAAATTGCACAATATTCATTTTGTCATCCAGCAGAAAACCTCCCGGCGCATAGTTGGTGAGCACAATCCGGTCAGCTTCCCTTTGCAAATCAAAACCAGGAATTCGGTCTTTGATTACTTCCGAAGTTGTTTTGATCTTGGACTGCATGCCATGTAAAGGGAGAATATTTGGAGAGGGAACTTGTTTCCTGACGAAGATTTTGTTCTTCTGATCTACGCTCCTGAAAAGACCGGAAACAATCGCCGTGGATTCGGATTTACCGAGCAAAAGGAAGCCAGATGAACTCAACGCATGATGAAAGACAGAGAGCACTCTTTTTTGCGCGGCGCGTTCCAGATAAATCAGCACATTGGAGCAACTGATCAGATTCAATCTTGCAAAGAAAGGATTGCTGATGACATCATGCCTGGCAAATACGCACATTTGCCGGATCGATTTCTTGATCCTATAGCCTTCGTCCACTTTTTCAAAAAAACGGTCGAGTCGCTCACTGGAAACATGCGCTTTGATATTTTTTGGGTAGGCCCCCGCACGCGCCCGCCGAATTGCTTCATCGCTGATGTCTGTGGCGAAGATCTGAACAGATGTGTTCCCGGAGATCGACTCTATATATTCTACCCAGGTAATGGC
>JBKKAT010000255.1:0-10264 GCA_046714535.1 Acidobacteriota bacterium
TAACAAGGAAAAGGATCGCGCACGTCTTCTGCTTGGAATTCTCGCAGATCATTTTCGGGAGAAAGAAAATTGGCCCGCTCGCTTTCGCATTTTGGTGGAGATGGCCCGCCATTCCGTAGATCCCAAAAAAGTAGAAGATCTGAAGGATCAGATTGAGGAAACCCTCAAGAAACTTTATCCGGATGCCCCTTCCTTCAGGCAGATTCTGAATCATTTTCACTTCCATGAAATAAAGTCACCGGACGAAATTAAGTCGTGTCTGGACAAAGCCCAGCTATGGTTGTCGCACGATATCGGAGGCCTCTTCTACGAAATGGGACGCGGTGTGGGGAAAGTGCGGGAGTTAAATCTGAATCTGGGTTTTGTGCGAATAGATTTTGAAAATCGCAAAGATGTAGCTGCTGATGTTGCTGATTCCGATCTGTTGCCCTTAGGGCAGGGGCATATATTGAGAGAAAAGATGGAACATCCGGATGCGCTTCGGGAGCGATCGCTGGAAATGCCGGAGCAAGCGCTGGGGGAACTTCTTCAACAGATGGGACGACCGATGAGCGTCAGCGAAATCAAAGATTGCTTTAGCGGCATTGTTCCTGAGAACCGGTGGGCGAAATGGTGGTCTTCTGCTAAACGGAACTCCCAGGTCCTCATGGAAGGAAAAGGCGCACAGGCCACCTTTTCGTGGACATCTTCGTCAGAAGTTGCTGATGAATCGATCCGGAAGGCGTTCAACGAAGCGAACGCAAAGATGCGACTGGAACTGGTCAAGCAACATGCCGGGCGATCTTCTGAGCTCAAAAGTTTTTTTGAGGAGCAAGTGCTTCAAATGGGAAAATCGGCGTGGTCCAGGCAGGACTGGCCTGTTGCCCTGGATCTCCTGGATTTGATTTCCAAGAGTCCCTTACATGCCGATGTCGGTTACAGTTTCGAAGATGTTTTGAGCGCTGCAGAACCGCGTCAGTTGCTTTCTCAAATTGAAAACGCAAACCTCAAGTTACGAATACTGGAAGGTTATAAACAGGTATTTCCTGATCGCTTCCGGGAAATCTTTTCTCACGCGTTGTTGCGCGAAGAGAGTCCCCGCATTCTGGCATATTCATACGAAACGCTGTTGAGCGCGTCGCCGCAAGATCTGGAGATTGTGCTGGATCAAGTTCTGCGAATGCCGCATTCCCATCCGGGCATTTTTAGCTGGATGTGTCAAAAGGGAGAAGTCGAAGGGATGGATCTGGTGAATGATCCAATCGGGCGACGGTTGGATGGCAAATTCTTAACCACACTTTTGAGCGTACTGGATGATCCGGAACTCTCCACCCATCGGAACCGGATCAAGAAAGCTTTAGAGAATGGATTATTGATCAACATTTTGGGAAACAAAGTGGATCAGGATACGGCAGGAAAGGCGATTGACATCCTGGAACATTCCTCATCGATCGAAGATTACCGCCGTGACCGCTGGAAGAATGTGGTTCGAATGCGATTTCCT
This sequence comes from Acidobacteriota bacterium, assembly GCA_046714535.1. Lineage (GTDB taxonomy): Bacteria > Acidobacteriota > HRBIN11 > JAKEFK01 > JAKEFK01 > JAKEFK01. Next base: position 1,484 of record JBKKAT010000255.1, read on the forward strand.
GAATTCAAACGAAAAGAAGAATGGGTGTTCAGCACAAAAGAAGCCACGGAAAAGAAGCGCCTTGAATTGGAACATCTGATCAAAGTGGAATTGCCAACGAATAGAAAAGCGGTCGGTGAAGCCGCGGCGCTCGGTGATCTGAGCGAAAACCATGAATATAAAGCTGCGCGCGAGAGACAGGAATATTTAATCAATCGGATTCAACAATTGCAAAATGATCTCGGCCGTGTGCGTATTCTGCAGCCGGGCCAAACCGATATCAGTGAAGTCAGGCCGGGAACTTGTGTGACGCTTCATCAGAATTCACAAACGCTTGTGGTAACGATTCTGGGCCCGTGGGATTCCAATCCGAAGGAAAACATTTACTCCTATCAATCGCCAATCGGAGTCAATCTGATCGGGAAATCGCCCGGTGATCAGGTCGAGTGGAACGACACGGTGTGGACAATCGAGAAAATTGCTGCCTGGTCGTAATTTAACACAGAGACACAGGGCCACAGCGCGGCCAGAGCCCGCAACCAAAAAAGAGAAAGCGGAGAGTGAACCGCAGAATGTCCAACAATCGATTTCAGAACCGTCGAAGTCTAGCGCAGACGGAGCTTACTTTCGATTGTTCTGAGATCGATTGCTGGATATTCAGACTTCACCAATACAAGCAGGTAAAGCTAAATTAAAAATATCCGGCCTATCCTTCGATCCGGTTTGTCTCCTGATTTTTCTAATTCTTGTTTTAAAAGCACGAAGATCTCGAAGATTTATTGATTCTCTGTGCCTCTGTGCCTCTGTGTTAAGTTCTTTTTCGTTCGGGGTTGAAGAAGGGGATTTTTACGACATCGGCCATCACCTTCTTGCGCTGATATTCAACGGTCAATTCCATTTGCACCGTGTTTCCGGGTTTGGCGTAAGCGGATTCGAGCGTGGATAGCACAATATATCTTTTCAATACTGGGGACCAGCATCCACTGGTCGCTTTTCCGACCTGGCGTTCTCCATTGTAAACAGGAATTCCGCCACGCCATGCAGCAGAGGGAAGTTGTGGCGGCAATCCATCTTGCATGAATGCTTTTTCCAGATCATCCCAGCGAACTTCTAAACCCACAATTTCTCTGGCCGGCCCTTTTTCTTTCGCTTCGATCAATTTCTTTTTACCCACGAACGGACCTTTATCCAGATTTACGGTCCAGCCCAAACTGATTTCATACGGTGTGTATCGTTGCGAATCAATAATTGCTTTTTCTGAGCTGACGTAATCGACTTCAATCAGAACGAAACCAGCCTCAATCCGAGCAATGTCCAGCGCGAGATTTCCGGCAGGCGTGATGCCGTAAGCTTTTCCGACGTTCATCAACACGTCATAAAGCTGAACCTCTTCATCCACCCCAACAAAGATTTCTTAGCCAAGATCTCCGGTGTAGCCTGTTCGTGAAATGATGACAGGGATTCCTTCTATAATTTCCTCGCTCAGCCGGAAAAATTTCAGCTCCTCAATCGGACTGTGCATCACCTGTTTAAGAATCTCGCGGGACAAGGGGCCTTGCAGAGCAAGCGCCGCATTCTTGTGAGTCACATCTGTGATCTCAACATCCATTCCAACGGAATTGATTTTCAACCAACGGTAAGTCGGATCAGCGGCATTAAACCGGAAATAGTCCGGACCAATGCGGAAGATGGTGCCATCCTGCATGGTCATGCCATCTTCATCACACCATGTGGAATAGTAGACCTGTCCGACTTTGCATTTTCTGACGTCCCGTGTGATCACACGATCCACGAGTTTGGCAGCATCCGGTCCGGTCACGTCATATTTGTAAAGTGGTGTGATGTCTATGAGCGCCGCTGAATTACGGATTGCGTAGTATTCAATGTCATGATGGACTTCGTAGGAACTCGGGACAAAATACTCGCCCCAGTAGCGCCACATCATGCTTTTGCAAAGCTTCGACGTTCTCGGATAAAAAGGAGTCGGATCAGGCATACGGCATATTGTTGCACAAAAGAAGTGACTAGTGAACAGTGTCCAGTGACCAGTATCTTGGCGCTTCGATCATCATCGATTACAATGTAGCGGATGAAACAACAGAAATACGATGCTATCGTCATCGGTGCGGGCCACAACGGCTTGATCACTGCTGCCTACCTTGGCAAAACGGGACGCAAAGTACTTGTACTGGAGCGCAGGCACCTCGTAGGGGGAGCTGCGGTTACGGAAGAAGTTTTTCCCGGCTTCAAGTACACGGTGGCCTCTTATGTGGTTAGTCTTTTACGTCCTGAAGTGATTCGAGAACTCGATCTACCCAGATTTGGTCTCGAAATTCTTCCGCTTGAAAGCACCGTCACTCCTTTGCCGGACGGCAACTATCTGGCGCGTTGGGCTGACCATTCAAAAACACGTCAGGAAATCATGAAGCATTCGATTGCAGATGCAGAGGCCTATGATCAGTTCGGAAAATTGATGTATCACATGGCCGTGATGGTCAAACCAATTCTAGGAATGGTTCCACCACGCGTGGCTTCCCTGGGTGGTTTGTCTGCTGTTTCTGAAATGGGTAAATCCTTCCGGCAGTTCGGAGGGAAATATTTTTATCTGATGCATAAGCTCATGACCATGAGCTCTGCCGATTTTCTGGATGAATGGTTTGAAAGCCAGGTCCTGAAAGCGACGATGTCGGCAAGCGGAATCATCGGTACATTTCTCGGGCCAAGATCACCGGGAACTGCATACGTCCTTCTTCATCATTACATGGGCGAAATTGATGGGAACTTTCGCGCCTGGGGATTTCAACGCGGTGGAATGGGAGGAGTGAGTGATGCCTGCGCCCGCGCGGCGGAGCATTACGGCGCAGAAATTCGTCTTGAAGCTCCTGTTTCACAGATCATCGTAAAAGATGGTCGCGCAAAAGGTGTCGCCTTCGAAAATGGAGACGAGGTTTACGCCGATGTCATCGCTTCCAGTCTCGATCCGAAACGGACTTTCTTGAAACTCGTCGAACCGGGAATTCTCGATGAGGACTTCTTGCATAAAATCCACAATTTCAAAATCAGGGGTTCATCCGGGAAAGTAAATCTGTCACTCTCAGAACTTCCCAATTTTACCTGTTTGCCGGGGGATGGGCCGCATCTGCGCGGCGCATTCTCGATCAGTCCGAACATCGAGTATCTGGAAAGGGCCTACGATGATGCAAAGTATGGCAATTTTTCACAAAAACCTTACATGGATATCATCATCCCATCGATGATCGATCCCGGCATGGCTCCTCCAGGCAGGCATGTGATGTCCATCTTTGTCCAATACGCACCGTACGACTTAAAAGGCCGGACATGGGAAGATGCTCGCGAAGATTTTGGCGATGCTGTCGTAAACACGCTTTCCGAATATGCACCGAACTTAAAGCAAGCCATTTTGCACCGTCAGGTTTTGTCTCCCTGGGATATTGAGCAAAAGTTTGGTTTGACGGAAGGGAATATTTTCCAGGGCGAACTATCGTTGGATCAGCTTTTCATGTTGCGTCCTGTGGCCGGTTGGGCTCAATACCGGACACCGATTAAGAATTTTTATATGTGTGGTTCCGGAGTGCATCCCGGTGGTGGCGTGATGGGTGGACCGGGAAGGCTCGCGGCTTTGGAAATCATCCGGGAAAAAGGCTGGTAGGGGAGTTAACTGTGAAAAACTTAAAAATAGTTTGTCTTATGGTGTTGGCCGTTCTTGTTGCCGGCTGCATTAACTATGAAGAAGAGATCACGTTGAATGCAGATGGTTCCGGAACGATGTTGATGCATTACAGCATTCCTCAACAACTTCACGCAATGATGGAGATGGGCGGTCAGGATACGGGACAGGATAAGTCAGAGGAAATGCCTTTCAAGTTTAAAGAAGCAGAAATTCGTGCGGATATGAATGCGCCTGGTGTAACAGTAGAAAAAGTGGAATCAAAAGCAGAAGGGGATCAGCAGCATTTTTTTGTTAACGTTTCCTTCAAGAAATTAACAGACCTCAACAAGACGAAACCATTTCAGAAGATGCCGTTTCAATGGAAAGAGGAGGACAAGAACGTCACCTTCCAGCAAACATTGGAGGGAGAAAAGAAGAAGCCCGAAGACAATCCGATGGGAGACCAGATGGCTTCAGCCATGCTGGGAAATGCGAAGTTCACATTTAAAGTGAAATTGCCCGGAAAAGCTCTGCCTGCTCCGGATACGAATGGAACGATTCAAGAGGATGGCAATACGGTTGTCTGGTCGTATCCGTTGTTAGAAGCAAGCAAGGGGCAAGTTATGACTGCGAAGTTCAAAAAAGGCGGACTCAATTTGCCTTTCACCATGCCGGTGCTTGCCGCTATTGGCGGCGGCGTGCTCATATCCATCGTTGCACTGATCATTGTTATTTCGATGGCGAGAAAAATGTAATGGGTTACGACGTAATTATTGTGGGTGGCGGTCATAACGGCCTTGTGGCTGCTGCAAAACTGGGAAAAGCGGGGAAGAAAGTTCTAGTACTGGAACGTCGTGCCATAGTGGGCGGCGCCTGCGTAACTGAAGAAATTCATTCCGGCTTCAAATACTCCACATGCGCGTACACACCGGGAATGTTTCAGCAATCGGTCGTGGATGAACTGCATCTCAAAGAATATGGGTACGAAATAATCGGATTCGATCCCGGACTTTTTGCTCCGGTAGCGGATGGGAGCTCTTTGACTTTTTGGAGCGACATGAACAAAACGGTCGAATCCATAGCGCGTTATTCGGAAAAGGATGCGAAAAGGTATCCGCAGTTCGAACGGGATATGTCGAGGTTGGCTTCTATTCTGAAGACTCTGTGGACAAGAGAGCTGCCGGATCCTGCCACGGTTGGCGCCGGTGATTGGAAGGCTCTGTTGAGCCTGGGCTGGAAGATGCGTGGCGTGAAAGAGAAAGAGGTGTTGGAACTTTTGCGCGTCCTACCGATGTCGATCGCGGATTTATTGAATGAGTATTTTGAAAGCGAGCATCTCAAAGGAGTGCTTGCAAGCGAAGGTATTTTGAGTAGTTTTTACGGACCCCGCTCGGCCGGTTCCGTTTACATCATGCTGTATTTGCGAATGGGTCGTGGAGATCACGTTCAGCAAGCATGGCCGTTGCTTCGTGGCGGTATGGGAGCGCTCACGCAGGCGCTCGCGCAGGCCGCGCAAAAGAATGGCGTGGAAATACGCACGGGCGTTGAAGTGTCCAAAATTGTTGTTCAAGACGGAGTGGCCCGCGGAGTTGCTCTGGCGAATGGAGAAGAGATTCAAGCGTCTGTGATCGTATCCAATGCCGATGCGAAACGGACGTTTCTGAAACTGGTGGACCCCTATCATCTGGATCCGCATTTTGTCCTTAGCGTTCGTAATATCCGTTCGCGTGGAGTCAGCGCAAAAGTGAACTTTGCTTTGGACAGTTATCCGAAATGGAAGGCGCTTCAGGAAGATATCAAACCTGTTGTCGTGGCGATTGCTCCTAACATGAATTATTTGGAGCGCGCATTTGACGATGCGAAGTACGGCGAATATTCCCGTGCTCCTTTCCTGGAGATTGCGATCCCTTCAGTGGTTGATTCAAGTCTTGCGCCGGAAGGTAAACATGTTATGTCAGTCTACTGTTTGTATGCCCCTTACCATTTGAAAAACGGCGATTGGAACGCGATGCGCGAATTGTTTGGAGATCTGGTTGTCCAAACGATTGAAAATTACGCTCCTGGTTTTTCTGAATCCATTTTGCACCGTCAGGTGATTACGCCGTTGGATCTTGAAAGGGTCTATGGACTCACGGAAGGGCATGTCCATCATCAAGAGCTTTCACTGGACCAGATCTTCTTCATGCGTCCGGTTGCGGGATATTCGCATTACCGCACACCCGTGCAAAACCTGTATATGTGCAGCGCCGCAACCCATCCTGGCGGCGGCGTCACCGGCATTCCGGGAACTCTCGCCGCGCAAGCTATCCTCAGCGATTCGTAACTTCATCCAGCGGACCTGGCTCGCCATGATCAAACTTCTGCGGTTTCCCACTTCGGTCAAGCGAGACCCGGCTATTGAGCTCTGGATCCATGAGCATTCGGGTGAGTTGGGGGAGATCGCGCAGCGCTGGTTTGAGGTCATGCGCGACTGCGGAGAAGATGTTCAAGAGTTATTGCATGATGGCCATCCGACCGCGTGCGTAGGCGATGCGGCGTTCGCCTACGTCAATGCTTTCAAAGCTCACGTCAATGTCGGGTTTTTTCGTGGGGCCGAAATTGCCGATCCCGCGGATCTGTTAGAAGGCACTGGCAAGTTCATGCGCCATGTGAAACTCCGGCCCGAAAGTGCAGTCGATGCCACGGCTCTAAGGACGCTAATCGAAACTGCATATAATGATATGAAGGGGCGCCTGAAAGCGGAGTAGTTCGTACCGGCTTTCGAGAAGTATTGGGTTCTTCAAGATGAGCCAGGCGCCGTATAACGAGTCGCTCCATTTATGATGATGGCGCAGTTAGAGAATACCTCGGAACAACATGAACAACGATGGAAGCAAACCTTGTGGAAACAATTTGGCGCCAGCATTGACATGCTTGAAAACGCAATGCAGATTTGCCCTCCGGAATTTTGGTCAACAGAAACAAAATTCTGGTACTGCGCATATCATTGTCTTTTTTACCTAGATTATTATCTTTCCACGCATCCGGATAACTTCATTCCTCCACAGCCATTTACCCTTTCTGAATTCGATCCGTCAGGAGCAATGCCCGACCGTGTATATACCAAAGGTGAATTGCTCGCTTACCTCAACCATTCACGCAAAAAATGTTACGATCTGATAACTTCTCTCGATGATGAGCTTGCCGCAAAGCGGTGGATCGATTCATACCGCAATTATTCGACGTTCGAGATCCTGATCTATAACATGCGACATATGCAGCACCATGCAGCGCAGCTAAATCTTCTTTTGCGACAGGGAATGGATGATGGTCCAAAATGGGTATCACAGACCAGGGAAAATCTTGGTAACAATTAGGTGAACCGCCGACAAGTCGATGCAGCGGACACCTCTTTTATGAAGAAATCTATCTCACAATTCGACTGTCAAATAAAAGTCAAGCAATCCCACCTAACTCTCTATTAAAATCAAATGCATGCAAGCGCTTCGCAGGAGAAAAACATGAGGAAAGTGTTGTGTATTGCGACCATGGTGATTGGTGTCCTGTTGTTTCAGTTGTCAGCGGCTCCTTTAGATGACAGAGAAGAGTTGCTCAGACTTGAGAAAGGATGGAATGACGCTTACAACCGGCAGGATAAGGAGACAGTGGGTAGTTTCTTGCGAGAGGACTATCTGCTCATCGATGCGGACGCCTATGTGCTCAAAAAGCGTGACTATCTGGATACGATTTCGCGCGTGAAGATCAAGTCAGAAGATCTGAAATTTACTGATGTGCGCGTGTATGGCGATACCGGAATCGTTCACAGTATCTGGAGCGGCACTTATTCCTTCGATGGAAAGGACACAACGGAAACCATTCGTTATACCGATGTTTTTGTGCGGGAGAATGGGAAATGGCAGGCGGTTAGCTCGCAGGGCACGCGTGTTCCCAAACGTAATCGTTCCTGACACGATTGCACTCACATTTCACTGTCTTTCTCTTTGAGGAGATGACTGGCGCTCGAATCCAGTTCAAGCCCGTAAATTGTTTTGAGCGTTTCGATCCGCCGGATCGATTTTTTGCTGAAAGGATTTTTGCCCTCAAATGCATGCAGAAGAATTCCCTCCAGCAACTCTCCGGGAGTCATATCGTAATATTCCGCCAGGGCTTTTAAGATCTTAACCATCCTTTTCTCAATTCTTAATCCGGTCTGCACTCGTTCAATCACCAGAGGATCCTTACCCGTTTTTGCTTTCATGCAACCATTTTACTCCTTGACAGAAGGGCAGCCTGCGATGTTATTATATTACCACGGTAATAAAATAACAAACGGGAGGTGAAAGCGATGTCAGACGCAGAATTCCTGACGGCTTTTGAGGAGGGCAGTATCGAACAATTCAGACACATCGATCACATTCGGATGGCCTGGATCTATCTGGGAGCTCACGATGCCGGAAGCGCAGTAGAGTCGATCACTTCGGGGATCAGAATTTTTGCCGAAAAGAAGAACGCAAAGAGTCTGTACCACGAAACGATAACGTTGTTCTGGATCTATGTGGTTGCGGATGCCAGAAAGAGGACGATAGCGGGAACTTTCGAGGACTTTATTGCTGTGAATCCGAACTTAACGCGGAAAGAATATTTGTTTGAATTTTACAGCCGGGAACTGCTGATGTCCGAAGCAGCGAGACGGACGTGGATCTCACCTGACCTCCGTTGCATTGATGTCCGCCGGCCGCTTGTAGCTACACCGCAGAGACGCTGAGACCTAAAGCGGCAAAGCCGCAGATGAAACCGAGTCATCTTTATTGCAGATTGTAAAAAAGAAGGTTTCATTTCAGAGAAAACAAGAATTTGGCACATAGTAATGCAAAGAAGTTAATCTAGATTGAAGTTCGGAAGGCCTCGATAGTCTTTTCCAGATCCTGTTCGCGGTGGGCCAGGCTCACGAAGTTCGTTTCGAATTGAGACGGGGCCAGGTAGATGCCCTGTTCCAGCATTTTCCAGAAAAATTGGGCGTACGCTTTCGTATCGCATTCCTTTGCCTCTTTGAAATTCTTCGGAGGGGTTGAGCGAAAAAACACAGTGAACATCGAGCCCAGGGTAACCAGCGAAAGACCTTTGCCGTTCAAAAGATTGCGGAGTCGATCAAA
>JBKKAT010000256.1:0-4482 GCA_046714535.1 Acidobacteriota bacterium
GTACTGGTTCGATTTGGAAGCAACTGGCTTGCGCTTCCCGCTCAGATCGTTCGGGAGGTCGTCGAACTCCGGAAAGTGCACACGATTCCCCATCGCACCAACAACTTTCTTCGAGGGCTCGTAAACATTCGTGGGATGCTCCAGCTATGCATCAATCTTGGGAAATTGTTCGAAAGTGTACCGGGCGAAGAGAACAAAAGAACGCGGAACTACGCCAGAATGATTGTTGTGGAAAAAGAGGGGAAGTCGTGGGTTTTTGCTGTGGATGAAGTCGTATCCTTGCACCGGTTTTCCCCGGACAAGATTGTTCAGATAAAGGATACCGCGCGAACATCGCGTGGAATCCTGGAATGGCAAGGAAAAACTTTTGACGTGCTGGATGAAAATCTTTTCTTTCAAAAATTGGAGCGGGAATTAGAGTGAGTCAAGACAATGATCTGAGCAATTTCTCCATGCTCGACCTGTTTCGCACGGAAGTGGAAAACCAGGTGTCGATTCTGAATGAGGGATTACTCGCTCTGGAGAAAGATCCTGCGTCAACCAAAGTTCTTGAGTCCCTGATGCGAGCAGCCCATTCGCTGAAAGGAGCCGCAAGAATCGTCCAAATCGATCCCGCGGTGAAGGTTGCGCATGCGCTGGAAGATTGTTTTGTGGCTGCGCAAAAAGGAAACATAGTCCTCAGGCCGGAACAGATGGATGTTGTTTTGCAGGGAATCGATTTCTTGAATCGCATAGGACTTCTTAAGGAACAGGAGTTGCCCACCTGGATCGAACAACAATCGGCTGAAACGGATTCGCTTGTTTCACGAATTGCGAATTTGGCCACCGGCAAAGAGGAACGTCCGGTTGAGGCGCCTGCTCCAAAAGTTGAAGTGGAAGTTTCCAGGGATTCGGACCCACGAACCGTGCGCATCCATGCCGAAAACTTAAACCGCCTGCTCGCCTACGCCGCTGAAACTTCCGTTGCAGCGAGCACACTGCAGACTTTCGTTGAATCTTTGAGATTACTGAAAAACCAGCAAAAAGAATTGATGAACGAAGTTACGCTGTTCCAGGAAATGTCTAAAGAGCCCGGCAGCAAAGCGTTTGCGGAGGAATTGCTGCGACAGGCGGAAGACATTCATAGCACGCTTGGCCTTCGCTATTCCGAATTAGAAATCTATTCTCGGCGAGCTGTGAATATAACGAAACGCTTGTATCGCGAAGTGCTGGACAGCAGGATGCGCCCTTTTCGGGACGGCATCGAAGCCTTTCCGCGAATGGTTCGGGACGCCAGCCGGAAACTGGGAAAGAAAGTGCGATTTGAAATCACAGGAAAATCAACCAAGGTGGACCGCGATATCTTAGAAAAACTGGAAGCTCCGTTAAATCATCTCCTGCGCAACGCAATCGATCATGGAATTGAATCGCCCGAAGAACGAGTTGCTGCGGGAAAGCCGGAAGAAGCAACGCTCCTGCTGGAAGCATCTCACAAAGGCGGAGTTCTTCACATTCAAATAGCAGAGGATGGACGGGGCGTCGATTTCTCGCGCTTGCGGCAGAAATTGTTAGACAAAAAACTGGTGACGGAGGAAATGGCGGAGCGGCTCTCGGAAAAGGAAATGTTGGAGTTCTTATTTCTACCCGGGTTTTCCACAACAGATCAGGTCACGGAATTGTCAGGCAGAGGAGTTGGTTTGGATATTGTTTACAACATGGTGCGTGAAGTGGGCGGGGTGGTGCAGGCAGTCTCAAAAAAGGGTGAGGGCATGTCCGTTCACCTTCAGCTCCCGATCACGCTTTCTATTCTGCGTGCTTTAATCGTTGAAATTTCCGGTGAATTGTACGCCCTTCCACTTTCCAGGATCGATAAAACGCTGATTATTTCACACGATGAATTGGAAAATGTAGAGAACAAGCTGTTTCTAAAATTCAATGATGAGAGAATACGTCTTGTTTCCGCAACAGACATTCTCGGATTGAATCCTGTTGCAACTGATGGAAGTGTTTCCGTGGTTCTAATCAGTGATTTATTGAGCCGTTACGGCATAGTAGTGGACCGTTTCCGGATGCAAAAAGATCTTGTGGTGCGTCCCATCGATGCGAGACTCGGAAAAGTGAAAGACCTTCATGCAGCATCCATCCTGGAAGATGGCTCCCCGGTTTTAATTCTGGATGTTCAAGATATTCTGCGCAGTATCGATCAGCTGATCCTGGCAACCAGTGAAACTTCCCGGGATGCCGAAATAGAAACGTCAAGGAAGCGGATTCTTGTGGTTGAAGACTCGCTAACGGTTCGCGAGTTGGAACGAAAGATTCTGAAAAGCTGCGGGTACGTAGTCGACGTAGCGGTCGATGGCATGGATGGATGGAATGCTCTCAAGACAGCAGGGTATGCTCTTGTGGTTACCGATTTGGACATGCCGCGTTTGAATGGAACAGAGCTGATCAAACGGATCCGCGGAGATTTAAAACTCCAGCATCTGCCGGTTCTGATGGTCTCTTACAAGGAACGGTCGGAAGATAAACAGGCTGCGTTGCAGGCAGGCGCGAACCGTTTCCTGTCCAAAACAAGTTTTCACGACAAAACATTTCTCAACGCAGTAATAGAATTGATCGGAGAGGCTTGAATGCGCATCGCGATCGTAAATGACCTTCCCCTTGCTGTCGAAGCTCTGCGCAGAGTCGTGTCTTCCGTGAAACAGTATGAAATTGCGTGGATCGCCTATGACGGCGCGGAAGCGGCAAAGAAATGCGCCTCCGACATACCCGATCTCATTTTGATGGATCTGATTATGCCGGTGATGGATGGTGTGGAAGCCACGAAGCAAATCATGCAGCATTCGCCTTGCCCGATTCTGGTTGTCACTGCAACCGTAAGCGGAAATGCTTCTAAAGTATTCGATGCAATGGGACATGGCGCGCTCGATGCGGTGAATACACCCGTTCTTGGGACTGCCGGAGGATTGGAAGGCGCAAACAATCTACTTGTGAAAATCGAAACCATTGCAAAGCTGATAGGAAAATATTCCTGGAAGGATTTGAAATCCTCCGGAAGCATTGCTCTATCCCGCCTGGAAGGGAAACAAGCTCTTGTTGCTATTGCGGCATCAACAGGCGGCCCGCTCGTAATTGCAAAAATATTGCGTAAGCTGCCAAAAGACTTTTCTGTGCCGATTGTGATTGTTCAACACGTGGATGCGGAGTTTGCGCCGGGTTTGGCCGATTGGTTGTCTGACGAAACATCATCGCCGGTAAAATTAATCTTTGCCCACGATAAGCCGGACAATCATCAGGTTCTCCTGGCCGGCACCAACGACCATCTGGTCTTGACCTCTTCAGGAAATCTGCTGTACACGAGCGATCCAAAAGACCTTCCCTATCGTCCTTCGGCTGATGTTTTTTTCAGCAGTCTGGTCGAAAACTGGAGAGGTTATGGCGCGGCGGTTCTGCTCACCGGAATGGGGCGCGATGGAGCAGAAGGGCTATTGAAGCTTCGAAACAACGGCTGGATGACAATCGCCCAGGACAAAGAGACGAGTATTGTTTACGGAATGCCCAAGGCGGCGGCAGAGATAAAGGCAGCAGAAAAAATTTTGCCAGATGACCAAATTGCCCCGGCGCTAGTAGAATGGGCTCATTCAACACTAGGGAACAGTGCGGCAAAAGCTGCAACCCAAAAGGAGAAGAATTGAACCGCAGAATATCGAACAATCGATCTCAGAACGTCGAAGTTAGCGCCGACGGGGGATTCACTTCTGCTGTTCCGAGATCGATTGTTGGATATTCGGACTTTACTCTTTTTTTGCTTTTGAAGCAGGAAAATTGCTATTAGCACTATCGAGACATAGAGTTATAAATTCCTTTTCTCTGTGACCCTGTGTCTCTGTGTTAATTTAAGGAGGCTTTGATGGAAAACGAAACGCCGATCACAGAACACGGAATCACCGTGCTGCTGGTCGATGATCAAGCAATGATTGGTGAAGCGGTAAGACGAATGCTTTCAGGCGAGAAAGACATATCCTTTCATTTCTGCAATGCCCCCACCAAAGCTCTGGATACCGCCCTTAGCATTTCACCAACCGTAATACTTCAGGATCTGGTTATGCCGGAGGTGGATGGTTTAACTCTGGTGCGTCAATTTAGGGCTCAAGAAAAAACCAAAGATATTCCGATGATTGTTTTATCCACCAAAGAAGACCCTGTGATCAAGGCGGAAGCCTTTGCGCTGGGAGCAAACGATTACCTTGTAAAACTGCCGGACAAAATTGAATTGATTGCCCGGATCCGTTATCACTCGCGGGCCTACATCAACCTGCTTCAGCGCAATGAAGCCTATCAGGCTCTTTTTCGCAGTCAGCAGAGGCTCGCGGCGGAACTTGCAGAAGCCGCTGAATACGTCAAATCCCTGCTGCCCGCGCGTATGGACGGGCAGATTCAAACCGATTGGGTGTTTATTCCTTCTACACAATTAGGAGGAGATTCTTTTGGATATCACTGGAT
>JBKKAT010000257.1:0-3698 GCA_046714535.1 Acidobacteriota bacterium
CACCACCCCCCGGCCAGGGACCGGAAGAAGAACTGATTCCAGAAGAAGCTCAGCTTCAAACATGGAACAAAGCATTTTCCGAAGCTGAAGCGGTTTTCAATTCTGAAAACGGGCCTCAAAGCATTCCTTTGTTTCAGGATCTGATCGCGAAAATCACCGCTGAGAAAATGAAAAGACCCCTCACCGAACCGGAACGACTTCTGTTATTCAGAAGTCTGGATTATTTAGGTCAGCAATTTTACCTGGAAGGACAACAGGAAGAAGCAAAGGACGTATTTCTGAAATTGATTGAAAGCGATCCCAACTATCGCTTAAACGAAGAAATGGTCTCTTCCAAAATCATTACATTCGTGGAACAGATCAAATCTGAAAATGTCGGATTGCTCTCCATCAGTTCCATACCGCCCGAGGCAACGGTCGAGATTGATGGTATTGCAGTTGGAAAGACCGATTTGGCTTCCGTTTACAGCAGGAAAGGAACTCATGAAATCGAAGTCGTCAGGCCCGGATATTTTCCAAAAACCCAAACCGTTGAAGTTGTGCCGGGAAAAACGCAGAAGATTAGCTTTACACTGGAACGGAGTTCGAGTGTTGCTTACTTTATCACTTACCCAAAGGGCGTAGAGGTTATATTCCGCGAAAAGTCTCTGGGATTTACCGAAGGAACGGCTCCGGAACGCGCGCAGGCAGCAGCAACAGAACGGAATCTGCCAGTGACAGAATTTTCCGCTGAGTTTCCCATACAAGAACTTCAGCCTGGAGAATATGAAGTGACCTTTCGAAAGCCATGCTGGGAAACACCCAATCGCAAGCTGACGATCACAGCCAACGATGATTACTTTTTCGCTCCCATTGTTATGGAACCTGCGAAAGCAACCTTGAACATTACGGCGGATGATCCGCAAGCAAATGTTTTTATCGATAATGAATACAAAGGACTTGCCCCTAAGCCGCTTCAGGTCTGCCCTGGCAAACATGTTGTAAAACTGAAGGGTCCTTTCGGAAAATTCGAACAGCAGGTGGAGTTGAAAAACAATCAAACTCTGGAAATTTCCGCAAGGCTAAATCCATCGTTGTCCTTTTTGGGAATCGTTTCGTTCTCAGCGATGGCAAAGGCACAATTAGAAAGATTCCGCCAGGAAACGGTCAAAGAGCTGGCAGATTTGAAAAGCTTGAATTTTCAGGACAACAGTAAATCGCAGGACAGAGCTTCCCTGGAAGAAGCGATCCAGGAAATTGCAATCAGCCTGGAGGATGGAAAGCCTGACGCTTCACGCCAGGAAAAGATTCAGCAAGTGTGCAGCAAACTGGAATCGGATCTCCTGCTATTCGGGCTCGTTCCGGAAAAAGCCGAAGAACGGACGGTTGAATACTATCTGCTCTCCAACTGGAGCTCGATGGCCGATGTACGCCGGATACAAACGAATAACGCGGCGCACTGGGCCCAATTCAAAGCGCAGCTGGAATATGAACAACCACTCTTTGAAAAGAGACTCGGCATCAATTCCATAGACACAGCAATCACACCCGGTCCGGTGATTGCAAAATTAGGACTCAAGACATTCCAGGATTCACAACCTTTGTTGATCGGAGATGTGATCACCAGCATTCAGGACAAACCGGTAAAAACCACAGAGGAAATGCTTGCCGCAGCCCGCGATCTGCAAAAGGAAGGAAACGTGCGCGTGACGGTCTCCAGAGCCGGCGCGCAAAGCACTATTCCGGTCCAATTGATGGCCAGTGCAATGGAAATTGACTATACGGATCAGAGAATTCTGTTTAACCGGCAGATGGCTTCCTTCAAGAAAGTTGCGGGATTGGACCGCACCAATGGTCAGGAAAAGCATGTTGCAGCGCTCAACGTCGCGCTCTCTTACATGCATTTCAAAGAATATGACCGGGCATTGGATCAGTTGCAACAGGTGGAACTGGATCGGGCCGTTGGAATCGGGCCGGGCACTGTTAAATTCCGCATGGCCCAGGCATATCGCGCGCTGGGCCGGCTGAACGAGGCCAAAGAGTCTCTTGCGCAAGCTCTTCGAGCTCAACAAAACACGATTGGCTCTGATGATGGACTTCCGCTCACGACCGAAGCCGAAAGACTTCAAAGAGCATTAAGCGCCACACCAGGTTCTTAGCGTCTTCGCGTGAGCGCGTCGACTCGTCTGCGCGTAGCGACGCGGGGACACGAAGACGGGAGACGCAAAGACGATAAACCTGCCCGGTATTGGGAATAAAAGGATGACGGAAAGACGCTATCTGGTATTGGACATCGAAACGATTCTGGACTGGGATCTTGTCCGGTCCCTTTTTGGTTTAAGCATCGACTCCACCAAAGAACAATTAAAGCAGGAGCTCTATAACAAATACACGAGCGGTTTTGCGCCGCCCCCTTTTCATATTCCCATTTGCATCGCATTGATCGATGTCGATTGCGAAACATGCAAAGTCGTAAACGCGGCTGTGCTGGAAAACTCCGATGAAAAAGCGCTTTTGCAACAATTCTGGAAAGTGACCCGTCTGAGAAAAGGCGCTCCGATACGCAGCACTTTCATCACGTTCAATGGTAGAGGATTTGATCTTCCCTGTTTGTTCCTGCGATCGCTCAAACATCGCGTGCCGGTTCACGTATGGGACCGAAATCGCTATTCCTTTGAATCCAGTCATGATGTCTGTGATGATCTGTCTGAATTTGGTGCCACCAGCAGACCTTCACTGGATTTGATTTCCAAGCTTTTGGGACTCTCCGGAAAAACGGATACCAAAGGAAGTATGGTGGAAGAGTTATATCAAAGTGGTGAGAAACAACGCGTGAAAAACTACTGCATGGAAGATGCGTTGAACAGCTATTTCATCTGGCTCACTCTCAAACTCGTACGCGGCGAAATTACCGAAGAAAAATATCGAGATGCTTTTGATTCAGCCAAGGAGATTGTGCAATCCTGCAGATCCGTTACCGACAACTTCTTCTCTCCCGGGCAGCCAGCAAATTTAACACAGAACCACGGAGACACAGAGAAAGAAGACTCTTAGTTTTTACTCTGTGACTCTTGTGTCTCTGTGTTAAAGAGTTCTTGATTTTTAGGGGTGGTTCCAATAAGATAAGGCTATCGTTTAGACACGGATTGGATGCCTTTATAAGGGGATGGGAGGGACGAAGTAGTCATCCGTAGTTTTCATTCAATATGGCTTTTGTCAACTTCGCAACAAGAGAAATCACCGCCAAAATCGTATATTACGGTCCCGGTTTAGGCGGAAAAACCACGTCGCTTCAATACATCCACAACGGACTTCCAGCGGATAACCGGGGAAAAATGATTTCCCTTGCCACTGAAGAAGACCGGACCATTTATTTTGATTTTCTCCCTTTGAATTTGGGCAAAATTCAAGACTTTGCCGTGCGTGTTCAACTTTATACCGTACCAGGACAGGTCCGGTACAACGCCACCCGTAAGTTAGTATTGCGGGGAGCAGATGGGCTTGTCTTTGTAGCAGATTCACAAAAACACAAGAAACTCTCGAATCTGGAAAGCTTTCATAACATGGAAGAAAATCTTCGGGAGCACGGAAAAGATCTAAAGGATTTGCCTCACATCCTGCAATTCAACAAGATCGATTTGCCCAACCGGATGTCAGCCCAGGATCTCAATCCACTTCTGAATAAATACAATGTTCCCTTTTTCGAAACGTGCGCTACG
>JBKKAT010000258.1:0-4786 GCA_046714535.1 Acidobacteriota bacterium
GCTTAGTTTTTATGAAGGCAGCGAGTGAAAGGGAAACAGTTAGAACAAACGTTGCGAGATTAACTGTCCACTTATAGTATTCTACGAGATCTTTCCTGGTTTCCGAATTCATAAGCACTTCGTGCAACTCTGACATTCCTTGAGGCGTGTTTTCGCGGTGTGATTCCATTTGGTAGATTTATTATAATGCCCCAGGGTGCGCCTGGGGTGCGTTTTTCTTCAAAAACACGGGCGATTTTGCGCGTTTTTGCGGACTTTTCTCGAGAATCGCGAGGGCTGGCAGAGGAATTTGTAAACCTCAGGTCGGGGGTTCAAGTCCCTCCGCCAGCTTTTCAGCAAGTGTTCAAAGCGTTAAAAGTGTTGAACGGGTTCAAAGTGCTTAGTAAACACTTTCAACCCATTGAACACTTTTAAACACCTTAAACACTCCCATAATTCTGGCACCTAACTTTTCTCTCGCAACTGTACCTTGTCTCCGTATTGGTTCGTTCTATGATGAAGTCATGAAATGGCGGAAAAACAACTTTGAGATTGATACGAATCGAAAACGACTTGACCTTGATCTGATCCATCATTATTTGAGTGAGCAATCCTACTGGGCAACCGGACGATCACGCGAAACCATCGAACGTTCGATCCGGAATTCAGTTGCATTCGGTATCTACGAAGGCGTGAAGCAGGTGGGTTTCGGGCGGGTCATTACCGATTACGCGACTTTTGCCTGGATTGCTGATGTTTTCGTCATCGAACAATTCCGTGGCCAGGGCCTTTCCAAATGGTTGATGGAAATGATGCTTGTTCATCCCAAATTGCAACGATTTCGCCGCTGGGTCCTGGCGACAAAGGATGCTCATGAGCTGTACAGGCGTTACGGATTTGAAGAGTTGAAAAAACCGGAACGCTGGATGGAGCGTCGAGATCCGGCAACCGAAGAGAGGCCGGACTACTGGCAAGATTCGAACTCGATTGTCACGTAGTTTTCTACACTGCCGGTGGGCTCCCTCTACAGGAAAAATACCATCTGACTTATGTTTTGCGATCGCGGATATGTTTATCTTCCAATCGGAGGATTACTTTAAACATGAGAAATGCACTTATCCTAATTTTATTACTTTGCTGTTCTTTCGTATCTGCTGCACAACAAACATCACCTTCAGCTGCGAAGGTTGATCCCAAGCTGGAAGCGCAGATTTGGCTGGATCGGAAAGATTTTTCGCCCGGCGAGATAGACGGCACAATCGGCAAGAACACTGAAAAAGCTCTAGCGGTATTTCAGGAATCCCACAAAATACCGGGTTCTGTGAACGTCGATGAAAAAACCCTGCAGGCCTTGAGGGAAGAGGGTGTGGATCCAATTATTACTTACAAAATTACAGAAGCCGATGCCGGGGGCCCGTTTGTCGAGAAGATTCCGGCCGATTTCATGGAACAAGCTAAATTAAAGAGTCTTCCCTATACTTCACTTATGGAGGCTCTTTCGGAGAAATTTCACGTGAGCCCCGACATATTGAAGAAATTGAATCCGAATTCCAACTTTTCCGCCGGATCGGAAATCCAGGTACCCAACGTTTTGATGCAAAAAAAGCAGACTGAGGAAAAAAAAGTGAAACCGGTCGCCGGCAAGAAACCGGCACCGGCAAAGAATTCTAATACTGTAGTATTATCGAAAGACAAACAACAATTGATGGTTAAGGACGGAGATGGACAAACCATTTTCTTCGCGCCGATCACGGCCGGAAGCGATCAATACCCTTACCCGCTGGGCGCGTGGAAGGTGAATGGCGTGTCTAAGAATCCATCGTTTAGTTACAGTCCCGAGCTTTTTAAGGACGCCAAACCGACGCACAAAAAGGCCAAACTCCCCCCCGGCCCAAACAATCCTGTAGGAACCATTTGGATTGACATCAGTGCGCCGCACTATGGACTCCACGGGACCCCCGAGCCAGGAAAAATTGGCTACTCTGAATCTCACGGTTGTATCCGGCTTACAAACTGGGACGCCGAAAAACTTGCGTTTTTGGTAGGAGTTGGTACACCCGTAATCTTCGAATGATCAACACACAATCCAGATTCCATACGATTCTGGGGGGCACGGCGGGGTATATTGCGTTTACGTTCGCCGTACTTTTGCTCGGGTTTTATCTTCAAGAAAACTACCACTTTACGCCATTCCGGAGCAGGACTCAGCCCACGGAAGCGATACCTGCACAGAAACAGCCGGCCGTGAAAACGGGACAAAACCCGCAGCCTCAGCCGCAGAAAGCGATCGCAGGAAGAACTCCCATAAAACCGACGGATCTTCTTCCGCGGCCGGAAGAGTATGCAAATGATATCAAGGTCCTGACACAAAGGCGGCTCATGTTTCCTTTGCAGGGAATGCCGCGGAACAGCATGAAAAATACATTCAGGGCCGCACGCGGCGGAGGGCGGTTACATGAAGGAGTCGATATCCTGGCGCCACGCAATACTCCGGTAATGGCAATCGAAGATGGAAAAATCGCGAGATTATGGGAAAGCAAATATGGCGGAATTACCATTTATCAATTTGATCCGACCAACTCGTACGTCTACTATTACGCGCATCTCGAAAAATACGTTTCAAATCTCAAAGAAGGCATGCCGGTGAAGAAAGGTCAGATCATCGGTTATGTAGGCACTTCGGGCAATGCTCCACCGAACACACCTCATTTACATTTTGCAATTTATCGAGCCGCGGAGCCGGGCCGCTGGTGGCAGGGAAAACCGATCGATCCTCACCCGATTTTCCCTTAACACTGTCGATTATCAAACGACAAGCCTGAACCATACTCGGTGACACAAAAATGATGTCAGAGTCTATGCCCGCCGGTGCTGATTGCTCGTAATTTTTTAACAGAAGATAACGAAGAAAACCAAGACTTTCTATTTCTTTGTTACCTTCGTTATCTTTTTGTTAAAAGAGGGCGAAATCATGAGTAACCAAAATGGCGGACCAGTCATCACTGCGAAAGGACTCAGTAAAAAATTCGACGAAGAATACGCCGTTCGTGATGTCTCCCTCGAAATTTATCCAGGGCAGATCTTTGGATTCATAGGACCCAGCGGTTGTGGAAAAACATCCACTGTGCGGTTACTCACCGGATATTATTCGCCGACTGAAGGTGAGGCTAATGTCTTTGGCCAGTCTTCCCTGAAACTAAAAGATAAGGAACGCCGCCGAATCGGATATATGCCTCAGCTTTTCGCTCTGTATCCCGATCTAACGGTCTGGGAAAATCTAAACTTTTCCGCCTCGCTTTATGGAATAGGTCTTGTTCGCGGCAAGCGATTGAAGAAGATTCTTGAATTTGTGGATTTAAATGAGGACAGACGAAAGCTGACATCGCAAATTTCAGGAGGAATGCAAAGACGTTTGAGTCTTGCCGCTGCCATGGTGCATGAACCGGATATTCTTTTTCTGGATGAACCGACCGCAGGGATCGATCCGGTTCTACGGAAAAAATTCTGGGATTACTTTCAGGAACTTCGCAATCAGGGACGCACATTGTTTGTTACAACTCAATACGTTTCGGAAGCTGCTTATTGCGACAGAATCGGGGTCATGGTGGACGGCTCGCTTGTGTGCGTGGAGACGCCGGAAGGACTACGCAAGAGAGCATATGGCGGAGACATGGTGGACATCACAACAGAAGAGAATCAACCGCTGGATCTAAATTATGTCCATCAGCTTGGCGAATTATCTTTTGTAAAGGGACGTCCCAAGCTTGTTGATGAAAATGAAGTGCGTGTGATCGTGGATGAAGCAAGCACTGCAATTCCCGCCATCATTGAGTTTACAAATTCAAAAAATATTGCGGTGAAATCCATCGAAGAATATGCGCCTCCTTTTGATGATGTGTTTGTTCATCTTGTTAAAAAGGAGGAGGAGCCATCATCATGAGTTTTTTCATACGAATCGGCGCCTTTGCCCGAAAAGAAATGATCGAAATTCTCCGGCAGCCACGACTCCTCCTGACTTTGATCCTCGGTCCGTTCTTGATTCTATTGTTATTCGGAATCGGATACAGAAATGAAGGAAGAAGTTTACGCGCGCTCGTTGTGGTGGGAAGGGACAATCCCATGCATCAGACTGTGCGGGAATACGCTCAGAATCTCGGATCTCAACTGCAGGTGGTTGGGATATCTGAGAATCTAACAGAAGCAAAATCAAAACTTCGTCATCGTGAAGTCGACCTTGTCGTCCTCGTTCCGGATCAAAGTCTCCAGGCTTTGCGCAGCACACAACAAATGGTGATTACATTGCTTCACAATGAAGTCGATCCCTATCAAGCCGACTATGTGGAATTTACGGGGCAACTCTATACGGACAAATTAAACCGGTGGATTCTTGGTAACACTTTGGAGAAAAAGAAGACAGAGGCCGGTGTGATTCAAAAGGATCTGGCGGAAGCGATTCAGACAGTGCAGGTTTTGAGGACCGCTCTGGACAGTCGTGAGATTGCAACCGCACAAGAAAATCAGAAGAAGCTGTCTCAGACTCTGGGACGAATCGAACAGAGAATGGAAAGAGAAATTGCAAAAGACGGAGCGCTGGAACCAACAGAGGTAGAGGAAATTCGAAACAGACGACAAGCTGTGCATGCGAATGTCGATTCAATGACGGCTATAAATCCGGAACAGACCGACTATTCGAAAGAAGCGAGGACGGCCCTTGAAATTGAAAAGGATCTTACGTATTTGCAGGCGAGATTATCCGATTTCCGGAAAATAGATCCACGAGTTCTTGTTTCACCTTTTACCAGCAAAG
>JBKKAT010000259.1:0-4403 GCA_046714535.1 Acidobacteriota bacterium
GCTTTTTAGTTTATCTCACCACTTTGACCGGATCGGACTCTGCACATCGGTACAGCATGCCGAGCTATTTTCGATCTTTCCCATTCCAAACACCGAGGTGATCGCATACCCTGCCGAGAGCTGGCCACACTGGGATCCTGAAACAATTCAGAAGATTGAGCGTTTTCAAGCAGATGCCGGGCTCGTGCTTCCCAACTCAATTGGCTCCGCCCTGGCCCTGCGCTGGGCCGGCATTTCTCCTCTATATGGTTACGATCACGAGTATCGTGGATTCTTACTCAAGAAAACCATGAAACCACCTGCCCATCGGCTCCCTCACACCGACTACTTTTTAGAGCTATTGAAACTATTTGATTTCGCACCGCATCGTTACCCGGTGCCCCCCAAAGGAAAACGGGAATCCCTCGCCATACTTCATCCTGGAGCATCGAAAGAAGAACGAGCCTGGCATTTTGAGCGTTTTCTGGAGATTGGCAGGAAGTTGCAGAATGAAGGACTCGATGTTTTGTTCGTATCAGGTGAGGAACTGCACACGGCTGAATTTGCTGTGAAAGTGAAGCCCTCATTACGTGAGTTTACTGATTTGCTCAAGAGCTGTTCCCTTTTTATCGGGAACGACTCGGGTCCGCTCCATCTTGCTCAACAATGCGGAACTCCCGTGATTGGGATCTATGGGCCTGGAGATCCGAAGATTACGGGCCTTCGGTCGCTCTCATCGGGTGAGGTTGTCTATCATTCCTTTCCGTGCTCTCCTTGCAGGCAAAGATTTTTCGCTGAGTGCGATCCATCCTCCAACGGAAAGCCATTTTGCATCGAAACGATTACTGTAGGAGAAGTGTGGAAGGTGGTTGAAAATATTCTGAAGGACGGCAATGAATACCGTCCTTCAGATATAAAACTTAGGATTTGATCGAAATTTTGCGAGCTTTTGCCGATTCAGCCTTTGGGAGAACAATCTCCAGAACGCCATCTTTAAAAGTCGCCTCGATTTTTTGTGTTTCTACGTTCATTGGCAGCACAAAACTGCGAACGAAGTTGCCGTAGAACCGTTCGACGCGATGATACTTTGCTTTATCGACTTCTTCGAATTTTCTTTCACCGCGAATCGTAAGCGTGTTGTTGTCAGTTAGCTGGATGTCCAGGTTTTCACGGCTCATACCAGGCAAATCGAGCAGAATCTTTACATGATCATCCGTTTCATGAATATCCGAATTAGGCGCCCAGGTCTGTGCTGTCGCAGCATTCAGTCCCTGCTCCTCAAACAAACGAGAAACTAATCCATCAAATCCCGGAAAAAGATCGGCACGATGTAGATGCCTTGTGGGCATGTATCTTTCCATTCCATTCATATTATTATCCTCCAAAACTAAAGATTTCTTTGTTTAATTGTAATCTATGAATTATATGACGATTTGTCAAGCATAAAATCTTAGCTAATAACACTCAAGTTGTAAATCACCTGGAATGTTCGTAAAGTAGGGTATATGGCGAACAGGGTTATCCTGGTCACGGGAGGGGCGCGCGGGATAGGGGCGGCCATTTGCCAGCTCTTATCGACGAGAAATTACGATATCTTGTTGACCTATAACCGGTCCAGGGAGTCAGCGGAGCAGATCCGGGAGGAGTTGTCTTCTCGGTGCCACGTCGAGATGCTTCAAGTAGACGTCGGCCGGCATGACGATGTAAGAGGGCTTTTTGAGTTCTGCCTGGTGAAATTTGGACGTCTTGATGTTCTCGTCAATTGTGCCTCCTATTCTTCATCGAGCGGCTGGGACATAAAGCCTCAGCAGATCGACTGGGCTGAATGGCAGAAGACGCTGGACACCGATGTAAAAGGAACCATGTTGTGCAGCCATGCCGCCTATGAAATGATGCGTGAGCAAGGGGGTAAAATCATCAATTTCTCCTCGAGTGCGGCGCTTTACGGGGATGTTCCTACCTACTTTTATACGGCTGCCAAAAGCGCGATTGTAGGGATCACCAGAACCATGGCGAGAATGTTTGCACCGACCGTGCAGGTAAACTGCGTAGCCCCCGGATCCATTGCAACTGATTGGATCACAAAGTGGAAATTGACTGCCCACGATCTGGAAGCCATATCGCACGAAAGTCCTTCGGGAAGAATCGGAAAACCGGAAGAGGTGGCTGAGCTTGTTGCATTTTTGGCCTCACCCGGATGCACTTACATGACAGGGCAGACTTTCGTAATCGATGGCGGAATCTATATGCCATGAAAATCGTGGATCGTGATCATGATCGTAATCTTAATCGCAATCTTGAATCGTTTTACGAAGGACGATCAAGACAAGATCACGATTAAGATTACGATTATGATCCACAATTATTCGGCGCTGGTGTTGCTTTCTGGCGGGCTTGATTCCGCGGTTGCTCTTGCCTGGGCTCAACGTAAGTTTCAAAAAATCAAAGCGCTCTCTTTTCAGTATTATCTTCGGCCTTTTCGCGAACGACTTGCTGTGCTCCG
Organism: Acidobacteriota bacterium; assembly: GCA_046714535.1. GTDB lineage: Bacteria > Acidobacteriota > HRBIN11 > JAKEFK01 > JAKEFK01 > JAKEFK01. Next base: position 2,483 of record JBKKAT010000259.1, read on the forward strand.
TTTGCTGCAACACTTTCCGGCAGATTTGATCGAAGTGCCGCTCCCTTTTCTCAAAGAAGCCGCGGATTTCGAATCAAGTTTTTCAAACAAAGCTCCCGAAGGATATATCTCTAACCGGAACATGATTTTCTATTCGATCGGCGTCTATTTTGCTGAAATGCACAAATGCACCGTTATAGTGGGTGGGCACACCGCGGAAGATCAGGAAGCATTTCCTGACGCAGGCTCTCGTTTTGTCGAGGAGTTGCAGGATCTCGCGAATCAAGCATTGCAGATCCATAAGGTGAAAATCGAATTGCCGCTAGCGGGATACACCAAACTGCAGGTGCTGGAAAAAGCTGTTGAGTGGAACGTTCCACTTGAGTGCACCTGGAGCTGTTACTGGAATCAGAGCGAGCCCTGCGGTCTATGCATTAGCTGCACGGAAAGAGCGGAAGCTTTTCGTCAGCTTGGAGTAAGCGATCCATTGTGTATGACCTGATAATAATCGGCGGCGGGATGTCCGGAATTTCTGTCGGATATTTCTTCCGCGATCAAAACATTCTCCTTCTAGAGAAAGGGGATCTGCTCGCAGGCGCAACGGGGAGCAATGCCGGTTTTCTGATCACCGGATTTGGTGAACATTTTTACCGCACCGCACAAAGACTAGGAACGCAGCGCGCATCTGAAATTCAGCGGATCCATCTATCCTCCCATCGCAGAATCCGGGAGTTTACTAATAAGGTAGAAACTACGGGCAGTTTTACCATCGGCCTCACAGAAAAAGAGGGCCAGGAGCTTCGCTGGAGTTATGAACTCATGCGTGCCGGCGGCTTTCCGGTCGAATGGAATGACGCTGTGCCTGCCGGACTGAAGCTGGAGCGACCAGGAATCTTCAACCCGGAGGATGCTCTGCTCGACTCAAAAGGCTTCTGGCAGGAACTGGCCCACAACTTTCCCGTCAAAACACAATGCCCTGTTCTGCAAGTTGTGGATGAGTCGGATTCTCTGCTCGTCTTGAGTGCGAATGAAGAATTTCGCGCTCAAAGAATCGTATATTGTCTGAACGCTTTTTCCGGTGAATTGGTTCCTGAATTGCACGGAAGGTTCATTCCGTTACGCGGTCAGATGCTCGAATTGGAAGTCGATGAGAATCGGTGCATACAACCTGTGATCGCTCAATATGGCGACATCTACTGGAACTTTACTTCGAACAGTCTTCGTTTCGGCGGTTTGGAATCCAGCATTCCGGAGGATGAAATAGGAATCGCCACATCCCTTTCTGAAAGAATTCTTGAGCAACAAATGAAATGGATTCAGGAAAATCTGCAGGTGCGATTCTTAAATACTCCCTCAAGAACGTGGTATGGGACAATGGCTTTTACTCTGGATGGATATCCTTTTGTTGGATCTCTTCCCGATAGACGAAATCAATTTGTGCTTTCCGGGATGTGCGGACTCGGTCACAGCTATGCTCTGGAATGCGCCTCCTGGCTCTACGAGCTCATTGCTCATGACAAAGTTGTCATTCCGCATTATTTTTCGAGTGATAGAATAAGGAATCTACCCGACTACCCAGGCGGAGATTGGAGGAGCCGTTATGAAGCTTGGAATCACTGAATATATCGATTGTGCTCATCACTTACCGGGCCATGATAAATGTGGTCGTCTGCATGGCCACACTTATACAATCGATGTCGTGATTGAAGGCGAAAAAAGAGGGGGAATGATTCTGGATTTTGCAGATCTGAAATCAATCGTGCGCGGAGTACTTTCAGAATATGATCATCGGGATTTCAACGATTATCTCGATTATCCATCCGTGGAAAATATTTGTGAGCTTCTTGCAGAAAAAATTCTCGGAAAATTGCCGTACCGGTTCACGATTCGGGTCTGGGAAGGACATGGAAAATACGCAGAGCTGACAACGACCTGATCCACA
>JBKKAT010000260.1:0-3824 GCA_046714535.1 Acidobacteriota bacterium
GTATAGGACCGCAATGGTGAAGGGTATATTCATCGCTGACCGATCGCTTCTTCCAGTGAGTGATAAGTAGAAAAAAATCAGCGCTGCAATTGGAGGAGATTTTGCACTGTTTCGTGTTATGCGAATCATCATTGCGTTAGTTTGTGCTTTTTTCATCTGTGGAGACGTTTTTGCTGGAGCATGCATGGGCATCTCGCCAACCGGAAGAAGGGAGTTGAATGGATTTGAGAAATGTTTGCTTCCGTGTATAACGATGGTCGGAGAAGTTACTTCAAACATAGTGGAGGTTGAACAGACAATTCCCTTTGGTCCGTTTCAACTACAAGGACAGTTTCAAGAGAATGGTCTTGAATTCCAATTGAGTGGAAAAAACTGGACAAGCCGGAAGTTGCGTTTTTACTGGACAACCTATGAGTACAACCATATACCGATTGTGGCTATTTTGACTCGTCAGGAAGCTATAGGAGTGTTTGGAAATGGCGCATACTTCACAGAATACAAAGATCTTCGTTTATTGGCCGGGAGCCTTCCCTTTTCAAAGTCCCTAATGTGGGATAACTCAAAGTTCATTTTATATGGCCGTGGCAGTCGATGCTTTTCCCCGGAAGATTTTTCGCAATGGGAGCTTAAAGCCACTCTTTCCAAAGGAAGCGCCAAACAGGAGATTTGGGGGGGCGGCAAGATACTCTTCGATCGTAACTGTTACCAGCAGACGAAATGCGATCCAACGTTAGTTAATTAATCTCTGCAGACTCAGCCGCCGCTCAGGGCGCAAATGATCAAGACTTCATCATTTTTCTGCAAGGGAATTGCGAGTGATTGGGCTTGCTCGCGGTTCACAAAAATCTTGATGTGGGTGCGGATCTGTTCCTGTTCATCAACGATGCGGAAGCGAATGCCGGGATATTTTTGATTTAGATTTTCCAGCAGCGCCGCGAGGTTATTTCCGCGGGCTTCTACACGCGATTTTTCGCCGGTGTAGGAACGCAATGGTGAAGGGATAAAAATATTCATCGCTGACTGATCGCTGCTTCCAGTGAGTAAATATGCGGAAGATTCCGCACGACGCAATTCCACGAATCGCCTTGATCACGGCTTCCCCAGATTTCTCCGCTGGTGGTTCCAAAATAAATGCCCACCTTCTTTTCATGATCTACGGTCATGGCCTGACGCTTAACGGTCCACCACGCATTTTTTTCCGGCAAACCTTTGGTCAAACGTGTCCACGTTTTTCCAGCGTTGGATGTTCGAAAAACAGCAGGCTTTCCTTCCGGGCTCGTCCGCGGCCAGACCGTTGTTCCATCCATCGGAAAAACCCAAACCGTATTCGGATCGCGTGGATGAAGCACAAGAGGAAAACCGATGTCCCCTGTTTTCTTAGGCATCGCTTTTCCGATCCGTATCCAAGTTCCTTGCGGACGTTCCATCCGATAAATTCCGCAGTGATTTTGCTGATAAAGCCGGTCCGGCATCAATGGATGCAAGCGAACGCAATGCGGATCATGGCCGTAATCGGCGTTTGGATCCGGCAAAAAATCAGCCGCGCATCCCTTATTCAGCGGATGCCAGGATGCGCCTCGATCCATGCTTTCAAAGACACCGCCGCTCGACATTCCAATGTAAAGATGGCGCGGATCGCGTGGATCCACCAAAATCGAATGCATTTTTGGACCATCCGGTGTTCCATCCTGTTCGCCTCCCGTCCATGCTGTACGCATTGGATTCTGATTGAATCCATCTATGCTTTCCCACGTCTTGCCATGATCATCCGAACGGAACAATCCTTGCGGAGAAGTTCCTGCGTACCACACACCTGGTTCATTGCGGTGACCGGGTGTCAACCAGAAGACATGATCAACGACTAAACCCTTTTCGCCTTCTTTTGCTTTCGGAAAGGAAGGAGGTTTTTCAATCTCATTCCATTTCTTTCCATTGTCGGTAGAACGAAAAATTGTCGGCCCCAGATGTCCGGTTCGCGCGGCCATCATCAGAGTCTTGCCGTCGCGGGGATCCATCATCAGATGATGAACCATATTGCCAAGAAGGATGGGATCCGATACAGACCATTTCCGGCGTTTGGAATCGGATGTAAGAATGAATGCACCTTTTCGAGTACCAACCAGAATCCGCAATTTATTATTTCCAAATAGACCCACGGCTCCTCCTTATTCCTGAATGAGAAATTATAACTTACCGGTAAAGTTTATTTTTCGATCCACAAGCCTTCGTAGGCAACAACGGGATAGAACAAATTCAGTTTTAGATTTTGAACCTGCGGCCGGGAAAACCGGTACGTTTGCTCATGAAATAGCGGAATCAAAATCGCGCGTTGCGCAATCATTCTTTCAATCTGCCTGTAGATTGAATGACGAGCATTCGGTTCCTGTTCCGATCGCGCTTTTTCACTGAGTTGATCCATGTCTCTGATTCCGCAAAAACGGCCGTCCGCTCCTTGTTCAGAATGCAAAGCGCCATACATGAACGTATCCGGATCCGGATAATCTGCAGTCCAGCCGGTTACAGTTAAATCCACATCAGGCGAATTCAGGATTTGCGCATATTCGGTTTCTGTCGGATGAAGGACGGTGATTTGAACGCCCATTCTTTCCCAAATTTGAAAAATTTCTTCGGCCAATCCCGCGTATCGGCCTTGATGCCTCGGAGAAATGCATGCTGTCAGCCGTATTCCCAGGTGAGGCTGTGTCAGAGGCAGGGATGTTTTTGACGATTGGCCCGGTTCATAACCCAACAATCCGGGAGGAAGAATGCCTACCCCGGGAATTCCCAACCGTCCCAGTTTTCGTTTGACAAGCGCTGGAGCATCAACAGCTTTTGCCAGTTGTTGACGAATGGATTCATCGTTCAGAGGTGCGCGATTTATGTTGAATGCTATATATTCGGTCGAAAGGCGGGGCGTTTCCCGATAGCAAGAGACGTATTCCGGTTCTCGCCTGAGGCTTTCAACATCTTCCGGTAACAAATCCGACGCTAAGGAAAAACGTCCACTTCGAAACCCTGAAGCGATCGCGGCCGGAGATGCACCAAATGTAAAAACGAGACTTTCGCTTTTGGGGAAGCCCTGTCGCCAGTAAGATGGGTTCGCATCCAATTCCAGTTTCTGCCCCATGTCAAACCGCGATACGCGAAAGGGACCGGTACCCACGCAACCGTCCTGCCAGTTGTTTTGAGTCGGATCACTTCCCTCCGCAATGATGGCTGTCGCAGGAAATGTAAGAACGGCTGGAAAAAACGAAAGTGGATATTCCAGTTCGATCACAAATTCCAGTGGAGAAAGTATTTTAAATCCTTCCAGTGCTTTTTTTTCGCCTGCATAGAGAGCTTTGGCGCCGAGAATAGGAAAAAATAGACTGCGACTTTTACTCTTTGGATTCTGTAAAAAACGCTCAAATGAGAATCGCACGTCTCTTGCAGTCAGCGGGCGACCATTGTGAAAGGTTACGTCATCGCGAAGACGAAAAACGAATTTGCGCCCTCCATCCTCCGCGGAGTATTTCGCCGCAAGCCAGGGAATCGTGCGGGCTCCCTCCTCGTACTGGATCAACGTTTCAAAAACTGAAGGAAGCACTTCTCCGGATACTTCGAGAAAAGCAAGAGAGGGATCCATACTGGGAAGCTCGCGCGCAAATGGAATCTGAACAGTTGCCCGAAAGTTTTTGCTTGCAGAAATTTCCGGCCACACATCGCGTTTTCCGATCTCTGCGTAATTGACATAAGGTGCGGCGCCTCGTAGACGTAAGCGACGAACGTGCGGACCACCAACGCGATAGTAAACTTCATGAAAGAGCGGTAAGAAAACACCGGTG
>JBKKAT010000261.1:0-2903 GCA_046714535.1 Acidobacteriota bacterium
GTCGGTTTCAGATGGAAAGCACCGCAGCAATCCTTTGATTGTGCGTGTAAACCGGGGTGTAGCCGCGGCTGTGAGGCATCCGGCGTACACTCATCAAGTCGGCGTGGCCGTCCCGCTCCGGGCGCCTGATGCTACTGGCTTTCCCGGTCCCGAAGAGTCAAAAGAACTTGACGCAATTGAAGATCTACTCGAAAGCAAATTAACTGGTGAACGGTTATGCCTGTACGTCGCCACGATTTCGACGGGCGGCATGCGTGAATTTGTCTTCTACACCTGTGATCCCCCTGAAACACATGCTCAACTTGAGCAACTTAGTAAACAAATCAGTACTCACAAAATTCAACACATCATTCAGCCGGATCCAAAGTGGCGCATTTACCGCCAGTTCGCCTAAAACGTAATAGGACTTCGTGTGGAACGTAATAGGACTTCGTGTGGCGCGAAAGGGCACGAACCGAGGGTGAACGGATGACAATCGGGACAGCAGGTCAGTCAATTAGGTAGAGCCTAGCCGCCACACAGGTCCTGGTTGAACTTAGCACCGTCGATATGGAGTTGATAATATGGGTCGGTGAGGAATTGAGAATGCAATGTTGGAAAGATTTTGGCAGCGTTGGAGTGATCTGGGAAAGTGAGTTGTTTGCTGCAAATGAAACCGGAGAGTTTTGAGCATTTTTTTGATGTTTTGGGCAGACCACAGGTGTGGCAAAGCTGCAACGGCTTTGCGTGAATTTTAGGATAATTAAACAACGAGAGGTCAGCGACAATCATGGTGGTCTAGTTTCACGAGCTTTGATTCTTGGAATTTCACCGATGTATTGCATCAGGTTTTTACAATCGGGACAGGCAAGAGTGCGCGGATACGCCAAAGAGATTTGATTCTTCTCTCTTTCCGGTTTGGCCAGGCCCACGATTTGTTTTGCTTTTTTTAGAAGATTCTTGTGGCGTGGGGAAAACAATCCATAAGTCCGGACTTTGATAAACCGATGCGGAAGTACATGCTGGAGAAAACGGTGGATGAAGTGATGAACGGTAAGGACGGCAGGCCGTAGCTTTTTGGTTTTTGAATCTTTGAATAGGAAAGTAACCTTATCGTCTTGTAGATTAACGATCCTGCGATTGCTGATGGCAACTCGAAAGATGTAAGGAGCAAGATAGCGCAGGGCGGTTTGTCCGGAGCCAACTGCGAGAACATCAACGACCCACCGCTTTTTAGCCAAGCGTACATTGACATGCAGCTTTGCTTTCTTGAGTTCGTGCAGAAATTTTCCTGCAAAGACATCGGAGAGGACTCGTTGGGAAACCAGATATGGATAGCGAAGTCGGTGCCAGTGCTCTCCATCTTTTGACAAAGCTCCACCGGTAACGAGCATATGTACGTGCGGGTGATATCGCAGATCGCGCGTCCAGGTTTGCAAAACACTTAAGATCCCAACCATTCCATCCAGACGACTTTCCATCAACTCAAGCACTGTATTGGCTGTGCTTTTGATGAGAATGTTGTAAACCGTCTTCTGATGGCTGCGAGCCAGTTGACGCAGTTCTGCCGGCAAGGTAAAGGTCACCAGAAAGTACGGAACATTGAGCAGCAGTTCTTGCTGCTTTTCTACCCATGCATCAGTTTGCTCGTTTTGACATCGCGGACAGTAACGGCTTTTGCAAGAGTGGTAGCTGTAACAATTACTGTCGCACTTACTGCAATAGTAAAGATGACCTCCGAGTGCAGCCGTTCGACACGACTCGATGGCCGACATCGCTTTCTTATGTGAGGGCAACATTTTTGCGCCAAACCTGGCGCGATACGATGCCCCGTGGATCCGGAAGATCTCGGCCAGTGTGATCTTGTCCTACAGACCCTCCATAAGTTTGTCGATGATTTTCCGCGCCTGTTTCTCTGAGATCTCCGTTAGGTGCGTGTAGACGGCTGTTGTCTTAGGCGAGGTGTGCCCCAGGTATTCCTGGATCTGAAGCAGGTGCACTCCTGCTTCCAGTAGATGCGTTGCATAGGAATGTCGCAGCGTGTGGATGGTTGCTTTCTTAATGATCTTTGCTTCTTTGAGCGCCGCACGAAATGCATCCTGCACACTGGAAACCGGCATGGGTTGATCGGCATGCGGGCGATGAATCCCTCCCCTTCCACATGCAGGAAAGATCCATACTTTGTTCCGATGCGTTTTCCAGAAAACCCGCAACAGGTGAAGCGTAGTTATTGGAAGCGGAACGCAGCGATCCCTGCCCCCTTTGCCGGCCCGCACTGTGATCATCATCCGGCTGCTGTCGATGTCGGCCACTTTAAGATGCGTTCCTTCTTTCAATCGCAGTCCGCAGGAGTAGATGGTTTGCAGACAGACCCGGTAGATTGGAAGTCTCACCTGGCTGAGCGCCACCCACACTTCCGTTCGGCTCATGATTACAGGTATCTTCTTGTCGTGGCGTGCGCGAACAAAACGGATATCAGGCCATTTCTTCTTAATCGTCTGATCGTAAAAAAACTTGATCCCGCATATTGCGATCGTGCTTGTAACACGAGACCACTTCTGGACATTCATGCGATACAGAAAGTACTCACGTAATTCTTCATCGCTGAGCTGATCCGGTCCCTTTCCGCAATGCTCCGCTAACTTCCGGATCGCTCGCACATACGATTCTTGCGTACGCTCTGACAGTCCTCGCAATTGCATATCTCCAAGCATCCGCAATTGCAGTTGCTCCAGAGCATCAACTTGTGGTACTCCTTCTATTGTTGGGTTGGCAATTTGAAGTTGAAGTTGTTTTAAACGCTGTAGTTCATTCATGACGGACCTCCTTACGCATACTGTAGTAGCTAAGGAGGTCCTTTTAAATTGCAATAAAACGATTCGCTCAGCCTTTCACCGGCGCGTCCGCGCGCCTAAGTTCAACAA
>JBKKAT010000262.1:0-3437 GCA_046714535.1 Acidobacteriota bacterium
TTCATAGATAGTCTTCGCGCAAATCCAGTTATCCAACTGGCGATCCTCAAAGGAATCTTAACTTCCGACATCCTTTCCACTCTCGCGTCTGATCAAGATCCAGTTGCTGTCCTGATGGAACAGGGGATTCTTCTTCCTGAACAAGTAGAGAAATTGCAGAAAGAACTGGCACTGGATGGATTCGAAACAATGTCTGCTCTGATCGGTAGGGAAGATTCTATCCCTTCGGAATCATCCGGCCGCATCGCTCGCTTCGGCAGATATGTTCAACTGGAATTCCTGGGGCAGGGCGGAATGGCGCGGGTCTACAAGGCATTTGACCCTTCGCTGGGCAGAACGGTCGCTCTGAAATTTGTAAAAGTGGAAGACCCAAAGCTTGCCCATCGCTTATTGTTGGAGGCCCGTTCGCAAGCGCGCGTCGAACAGGAGCACGTGTGCAAAATATATGAAGCTGGAGAAGTGGAAGGAAAGCCTTACATCGCCATGCAATACATATCCGGCAAGACGCTAAAGGAATCCAAAGAGCTTTCCCTGAAACAAAAAGTGCAAGTGATGAAACAGGTGGCAGAAGGAGTACACGCTGCGCACAAGGCGGGCCTGATTCATAGAGATCTGAAACCTGCGAACATTTTGATTGAGTATCGCGAAACTGTGCCCGTGGCATACGTGATGGATTTCGGTCTCGCGCGGGAGAGCCAGGGTTCTTCTGTCACCATGACCGGACTCGTTGTCGGTACCCCATCGTACATGTCTCCGGAACAAGTGCGTGAGGAAAAGGACAAACTCGACGCGCGCACGGATATCTACAGTATGGGCGCTACATTATACGAAGTTATAACGGGTCGTCCTCCGTTTGAGGGTACGAACGGCACAGAAATCTTAATGCAGGTAATCGAACGGGATCCAGTTTCCCCACGAAAAATTGATCCCAATTTGCCCCGCGATTTAGAGACGATCATCATGAAGTGTCTGGAAAAGGATCCCGGGCGCAGGTACTCTACCGCGCGCGCCCTTTCGGAAGATCTCTCCAGGTTCCTGGATGGCGATCCGATTCTTGGGAGATCCTCATCCTGGCTTTATCAGGCAAACAAGAAGATCCGGAAGCATCCAGTCGTTTCAGGATTTGCTGCCATTGCATTTCTGGCGGTGAGTATTTTCGCAGCGATTGCCATGATCATTCAATGGCGCGCAAACCAGCAGGCAAAGTTTCTGCAGGAATTCGGACATGAGGCGGCCCGGATGGAAGGAATCATGCGTTTTGCTTATATGCTCCCGTTGCATAACACCTCGGCTGAAAGGAAAATAGTTCAGAATCGAATCCATGCAATCCATTCACGTATGGCTGAGCTGGGCCGCAATGCTCAAGGGCCAGGCAACTATGCCATGGGAAGAGGATTCATGGCTTTGCAAAAATACGAAGATGCTCAGAAATATTTTAAGCGCGCTGTGGAAGATTATGATCATAAAACATCTGAGCTTTATTACTCCTACGGCTTAACTCTCGCAATGCTCTATCAAAATGAGCTTCAGTTAGCTGCGCGCATCAATAGCCCCCAATTGCGAGAAATGCGTCTGAAGGAGATCCAAACAGATTTGAAGGTTCCAGCTTTATCGTACATTCGGGAAGGAAGACGTTCAGCAGAATATTCAGAGTACGCGGAGGCGGTCGTTCAATTTCTTGATGAACATTATGAGCAAGCCATTCAGCGATCGACAAAAGCATTGCAACAAATTCCGTGGCTCTATGAGGCAAAAAGACTGGAAGGAGAATCCTATCGTAATCTCGGGTGGAAGTTGCTGGATCAAGGAAACCTATCCGACGCTTTGCATGCATTCGACAAAGGAGAAAAAGCATTTGAAATCAGCATACAAATGGGTGCGAGCGACGCCCGCGGATATGAAGCTGCATGCAGTTTAGAGGGTCACATCCTTTGGTTGGAGTATCAGACCGGCGGTAGCGGAGAAAGGCCCTACGCGACCGGCAAAGATTTTTGTGAAAAAGCCATTCGGGCCGATCCCGGGAGTGCCGATTCGTATATGCATCTTTCCCGTCTTCATCGTGAATATGCAGGTTTTCCATTCAACCGGGAAAACGAAATCCGTAAACGAGCGCTGCTTGAGGAAGCCCTGCGAACCGCGCAATTGTCAGTTCAATTACGACCCGATAGCGTTCAAACACACGCGACATTGGTAATCGCCAATTACGCGCTGGCCGATTTTTTCACGTTTAAGCTTCTTGATCCTGGCAAACTAATCGCGTCTGGAGAGCGCAGTGTTGAAAAAGCGATTCAAATAAATCCAAACGATGCCAGTGTGTATTACGTTGGTGGCCAACTTCTTTGGATGCAGTCACAATACATGACAATGACCGGAGAGGATCCGCGTAAAGTTATTGGCCGGGCCATCAAATACATGGAAACATCGATACGTTTGAACCCAAAGGATTACAAGCCCTATCACGTGATGGGAAACATTCTTTTTGCCAGAGGTGAATATGAAGCAGAAGCTGGGATCAACCCGACTGAATCGCTCGATTCCGCCGTCAAGATGATCGAAAAGGGCTTAAAGATGAATCCCGCTTTGACGGGAATGAACTTTTCGCTCGGCTATGCGAGCTTCATTAAAGGAAAATATCTCTGTTTAGTAGGGCGGGAGCCGTACGAAGCAATCAGCAAGGCGGAGTTCGCTTTCAAAGAGGTGTTGAGAATTAACCCAAAGAACGCATATGCTTATGAGCTTTTGGGAGAGGCCAGCTCACAAAAAGCAGAATTTAGCCTTCAAACAAAAACCGATCCATCCGCTTATTTAAAGGAAGCGAGGGAGGCTGCCGAAAACTGCCTGGCACTGAGTCCAAATAGGCTGGGTTGTTTTCGTATTCTTGGAGAGGGGAAGTTGTTCACTGCCCGTTGGAAAATGTTGCGGCGAGATCCTCCTGATGCTGAATTTCGGAGTTCAGTGACCTGGTTGAATCGTTCCATAGATACAAACGAGAAGGGGCGATCCTTATCCGGGTATCAGTCAAAAGCAAGATTATTTCGATGGTGGGCGGAATGGAAATCACAATCGAGGCAATCTGCGGATCGAGAAATCTTACTTGGTTCGGAAATGGTTTCCAAAGCGCTGGAAGGCAATCCGCGTTCCGGGGAAATGATTGCTTTACGCGGAGTCTTCTCCCTTCTTCGGGCACGTTCGTTGGCTAAGGATTCCCACCGCGAAGAACTAATACGAACGGCCCAATCCAGCCTTCAAGAGGCTCTAAGAGTAAACGCCAATCTGTCCCATGCTTTCGCGCCGTATCTCAAGGAAGCGGAAGCATTGATCCACTCACATTAGGGATTTTTTCCTCCTGATTTTCTAACGCACTACCGGCGCCGCAGTTGCCGGGATGAACGCGATAACTTTTTTTGATACCCTGCCATCCCGTGCCAATTTCAATT
>JBKKAT010000263.1:0-3999 GCA_046714535.1 Acidobacteriota bacterium
GCAAAGACTGGCCAAATTGGAATCTCTTGGCCTTGAACATACCGTCGTTGTGCGTTTCAATCCGGAGTTTGCTAAAAAGAGTCCGGAAGAATTCGTTCAACAATTCTTGATTGAAACGTTAAGAGCTCGATATTTTGTGGTCGGAGAGAATTTTTCATTTGGCCATCAGAAACAAGGAAATCTATCGTTGCTAAAACGGATGGGAGCCGCGAACGATTTTCAGGTGATCGGAATTCCGGAAGTCTACCGGAATGGAATTCGGATCTCCTCCTCTCAGATTCGCGAGTTTATCCAACAGGGCCGGATGCCGGAGGCCGCCGAATTTCTCGGATATCCTTTCGCGCTGGTGGGAACAATCGTGGAAGGAGAGCATCTTGGCGGCAAAATCGGCGTTCCTACAGCTAATCTGGATTTTGAAAATGAAATTGTTCCGGCGAAAGGAGTGTATGCATGCCACGCCGTGATCGAAGGTCAGAATTACTGCGCGGTAACAAATGTGGGAGTCAGACCGACCTTCCAGGGCAAAAAGCTCACAGTCGAAGCGCACTTGCTCGATTTCTCAGGAGAGTTGTACGGCTCCAGAATGGAATTGCATTTTTTTCAAAAACTACGGGATGAAATGCGTTTTGCCAGAGTGGAAGATTTGATAGCTCAAATTCAGCAAGATATTGAACAAACGAGAAAGGGTAGCGCAGGCTTCCAGCCTGCATAGGGTATCGCGGACTTCCAGTCCGCACGTGTGCTTATGGAAATCTGGATTGTTATCGGCATCCTGACAGGCTGCATGATCCTTTTTATAAAGGATGTTCTTCCTGCTGAGATAGTCGCATTACTCGCCCTTCTCGCTCTGACTTTGAGCCGGATTTTAACAACCCAGGAAGCGTTTCTCGGTTTTGGCGATCCTGCGCTCATCACGATTGCATGCGTCTTTGTATTGTCAGCCGGGCTGGTCCGGACAGGAGTTGTTGATTTCGTAGGCCGGAAAATCGAAGGTTTTGCGGGAAAGAATTACATATTTCTATTAACGCTTTCGATGCTGGTCGTCGTTATCATTTCAGCTTTCATCAACAACGTCGCAGCCACAGCCGTTATGCTCCCTGTTGTTCTGGGAATCGCGGCGCGTTCGCAGTTGCATCCCGGGAAATTCTTGATGCCGATTGCATTTGGCTCCATGTTAGGTGGAACGTGCACAGCCATAGGCACTTCTACCAATGTGGTGATGAGCGCGTATTTGGTCCGAAACGGAATGAATCCTTTTGGTTTTTTTGAATTTACGCCGGTTGGATTGATCATCGCCGCCGTTGGAATCCTCTACATGATCACGATCGGCCACAGGACATTGCCTTCCCGTGGCGATGTTTCGCTACCGGAAACATATCAGTTGCGTGAATACATATCCGAAATTGTCGTTTTAAGCGGCTCTCCTCTCATCGGTAAGACAATTATGGAAAGCCGTTTTTCGGAAAAGCTCGACCTGAGCATTGTTAGCTTGATCCGGGACGATAAACGCTATTTTGTTCTTCAGCCCGGCCTTTCTTTTCAGGAGGGAGATCTGCTTATCGTTGAAGGCAGCATCAGCAATATTTTGAAAGTTAAAGATACGTATGGGATTGAGATTAAGCCTGATTTCAAACTAACTTCACGCGAATTGGAAAATGAAGGAGTTCAACTGGCAGAGGTTCTTTTAAGTCCCACTTCGGAACTAATCGGGCGATCCCTCAAAGAGACTCAATTTCGCCAGAAATACAATCTGATTGTTCTTGCGATTCATCGTGGTGGTTATTCGATTCGTGAGCAGATATCACAGATTTCACTGGAATTCGGAGATATTCTGCTTGTTCAGGGACGCAAAGAAGATGTTGACGAGCTCAAACTCTATCGCGATTTTGTGATGCTGCAAGATCTACCTGTCTTGCCGTTTCGCAAGCGCAGGGCGCGAATGGCCATTCTTATTTTTATCGGTGTCATTGTTGCCAGCGCCTTCCAAAGCGTACCGATCGTGATCGCGGTTCTGATCGGAGCCTTGCTGATGGTGCTCAGCGGATGCTTGTCTGTTGGAGATGCTTATCACTCGATCCATTGGCCGGCGATTCTTCTAGTTGGTGCGATGACCGCTCTCGGTTTGGCCATGCAAAAAACCGGTCTGGCTACGCAGATAGGCTCATTGATTGTTTACTGGATCGGCGGTCTCGGACCCACGGTTTTGCTCGCTGCTTTTTTTCTGCTTACTGTTTTAATGACGCAACCCATGTCCAATGCGGCAGCTTCTCTTTTGGTTGCCCCCATCGCACTCTCCACTGCAACCACTTTGCACTTGAATCCCAGAGCGTTCATCATGACCGTTGCGCTTGCGGCTTCGGCCTCTTTCATCACACCTTTAGAACCGGCTTGCGCGCTTGTGTATAGTCCGGGCAAGTACAAGTTTGTGGATTTTCCAAAATGCGGTGTGGTTTTGACAATTCTAGTAATGGCAGCCGTACTTCTGGCGGTCCCGGTCTTCTGGCCCCTTCGCTAGCAGTCCCGGTCTCTTACTGAGCTTTTTTCCCGAGCGATTCCCAATAGGCCTTCGCTTTGTCGACTTCCATTGGCCTTTTCATTATGACGGGCTGGACAAACTCAAAGAAAGGACAGAAATTTGCTTTTTGCTTGTCTGGGACCCAATCAGCCGACGATTCGGAACATTTGTTGGGTGAAAACTCGTCATAATATTGACAGTTCTGACAGCAATGGATTGCCGAGGAACAATATGGACAAAGCGACAGAAAAGCCAAATTCGCGGAAATCTCGCGGTGACACCTGTAGCACAATAACATCTTTGACCCCTGCCGGTATTATATCCGAACCCTTTTGCGAAGCAACGAGGTCCGTAATACTATTCCTGTACTGCTATAATGGAACTCAAAAGGTGAATCATGCCTGAACTGAAAATAGATGTCCGTTCCCTGGGGAACGTAGCTGTCGTAGAACCTGTCGGCTTCATCAATGCTCATACTGCCCGGGATTTTGAATCAGTAATACAAAACTTAATTGAGCAGAATCAACATAACATTGTGATCAACTGCAGAGATCTTTCCTACATAGCAAGTGCTGGACTCGGAGCGATCATGGGGTTTATCGATCAGATTCGGGAAAACGAAGGCGATATTCGTATGTGCAGCATGAATGAAACGGTTTTCAACATCTTTGATGTTTTGGGATTTACGCATTTGTATTCCATTTACGATACGGAAGACAAAGCAATCCAGAGTTTTGGAGAAAGACATTGAATTCCGAACCCATCATAAAAGGCCGTGTGGAAGAGACAGTGGAAATCCATCTTCCCAGTATGACAAAGCATCTGAATGCGATTCGGACGCTTTGTTGTACTCTGGCTGAGTCTATGGGGTTTGGAAAAAAAGACTCGGAAACCGCAGCGCTTGCCGTCGAAGAAGCGCTTACAAATGTGATTGAACATTCGTATCATGGGCAAGAAGGGAAGAAGATGCGGGTGATTTTTGAGATGGAAGGAAATAAGTTTACAGTCCGCATTCTTCATACGGGGGATCAGATTGATAATTCCCAGTTCGTTCTGGTGGATGATCTGGCTCACTTCTACAAGCAAAAAAAGAGAGGCGGCCTCGGCGTTTTGATCATGAAGAAGTGTATGGACGAAGTGACTTACAAAAGTGGACCTGACCAGAATGAATGCTGCATGATCAAATACCTGAAAAAATAGTCTTTTAACGCAGAGGCGCAGAGACGCAAAGCTCGCAGAGAAAAAATAATAAATATTATTTAATCTCTGCATTCTCTGCGCCTCTGCGTTAAAAATATGGATTACCGGAAGATCATCGATTCGTACAAAGCAGGCCACTTCAGCAAAGAGGACATTCAGCAACATCTTTCCGATTTGATGCTGTTCATGGATTTTTCAGGCAGCTTGAATCACACAAGCGCCGTGGCAGAGATCGCAAATCTTCTTTTACTAACCTTGATGGGTTATACGCGCTCCCGTCGGGC
>JBKKAT010000264.1:0-10163 GCA_046714535.1 Acidobacteriota bacterium
CTCTCGATCAACAGCAGGAAGCGCTGGCGTCACGAATTGAAGAATATTTGCAGCATTCCGGTCTGGGAACACCGGGACTCGAAGAACTTGCAAAGGAAATGAAGCAGCCGGTCGAAAAAACCAGAAGCATTCTTTATTTGCTCGTTCGCGAGCAAAAGGCGGTCAAAATAGCCGATGACTATTTTCTGCACAAACGCGCGTGGGAAGATCTCAAACAGAAGATTCGAAATCTGAAAACCACTCAAAAAACATTTTCGGTCCCTGACTTCAAGGCCCTTTTTGGAATCAGCAGAAAATTTGCGATTCCCCTGCTGGAGAATCTCGACCGGGAAGGGGTAACGCGCCGGACAGGAAACGAGCGTATAATATTGTAGATGGAATTTTTAGCATTTCTCGGCCCGATTGGCGTTCCCGAATTACTTTTGATCCTGCTTGTTCTCCTTCTGGTATTCGGCGCAGCACGATTACCCGAAATAGGCAAAAGTCTCGGTCACGCGATCACCAACTTCAAATCGTCAATCAAAGAAGCAAACAAGAAAGAAAAGGATCTGGGAAGCAGCGCCGAAGAACGCGAAAAATAAGATTTAACACAGAGACACAGAGGCACAGAGTTTAACCAAGATTTATTTTCTCTGTGACTCTGTGCCTCTGTGTTGAATTAGTTCCTTATCCGGTTCCATCGACCAGAACACCGGAATGTCACTCCAGTTTTTCAACCACACTTGAAACGATTCGTACATCTCCTCTCGAATCGCGCGAAAGTAGTGGTATTTCCCGTCTTCATCGGGAAAGAATTCGCCCGCGAGAACCGGATGATACGGAAACCGTTTGCGAATGACCGTTCCCAGCGCCGGCATATAACGAAACAATCCGACGGAAAGAAACGCCAGGCGATCCCTGGGAAACTGATCGAGGTTCTCAAACAATTTCGCGTAGGATTCTTTCCAGCCATCGAAATAGAAAACCGGGTCTAGATGAAATGCAATTCTGTATCCCAGACGAATTGCGTCTGATGCTGCCTTCAAACGCTCTTGCAGAGAGGATGTGCCATATTCAAACGTCTGCACAATCTCGGGCGGATTCAAAGACCAGGAAAGCACGACGCAATCTCGCGTTATTTCAGGATCGGTAAGACTGGTCAGATGGGTCCCTTTACTGCGCAATTCCAGAATCGAACCGGCTGAAATTTGTCCACTGATTCTCCGCAGAAATGGAAACTGATTCTCTGCGAGCAAGCTATCCGATAGAAGACCGGTAGAAATCCAGTATCGCTCAGAGGGCAGATTGGAAAACTCGAGTAATAAGGATTCGATGCCGAGAAAAAGTACCAGCGCCCCGTGATTCAAATAACTCTGTAGATAGCAGTAAACGCAGTCAAACAAACAGCCTTCCGCCAAATCCAGACTCAAAAAACGATAGGAAGGGTGATCATAACAATGAAAGGGCTTAAGCCACGCTCCTCGTTTGCGGGCAAAGATCAGACATTTTTTTTCGTCTACAACCTTCTCTTTTCGAAAAGACTGGTAATCATCGATCCATTCAACTTTCGGGTACCGAACGGCAACTTCCGCGTACTCGGAAAGATCCCGGATGGATTTTTCCGCGTAAAAAGATTCGTACTTCCGCATGAAGTTAATTATGAAACACTTTCAGGACGAAAGCGTAACAGGAGGAACCGAGCCATGCCGCGATCCGTTTTCGTGATTCGACAGATAACCCGGGCAGAACGGCGTGACCTGTATGAAAGAGGTGGCATTCCTGGACACGCACAACCAGAAAACCATTTTGCTCAAAGATATGGCGCCAATGTCTTTTGCTGAAATAGTAAACCTCAGAAGCCGCATTCGGATACTCTCCATGCGCACCGGCAAGAGCGAGTTGTTTAATCACAGAAGTAACTCCATTCCGCTCTGCAACCTCCCGGATCGGTACCGGTTCTACGGCGCCCGGTACGCGGGGCTGAATCCCGAACAACCAGCGGATTGCATAGATGTAATGAGTGAGACTGGTCCAAAGTCTCCAGGTAGAGGAAGGCAGAATATGCACCAGAGTTCCATCAGGTTTCAAAACTCGCTTCATTTCTTTCAATAAAACAGCAAGAGACTGTACGTGCTCTAGTACGTTCGAAGAGAATACGAGATCGAAACTTTGATCCGGAAATGGAATGTTTTTTCCATCATAGTCCTGAACCGGAAAGTGGTTCGCGTGCGCGGTTTTTCTACCGGTCAGATCTATGGACACCACATCGCAACCCCAGGAGGAGAGCATGGCAGCTTGAAATCCGCTTCCTCCGCCAATCTCCAAAACACGGGTGTCCGGCGGAAAGTGTTCTCGAACACTTTCTAATTCAGCGCGCCGGATTCTCTCCAGGTGCCCTTCTTCCATACTATGCATAGGAATCTCAACTGGATACAGCAATTGTGCGATAATAAGCAGCTTTAGCCAAATAGCAAGGTTCATGGGACGAATACTCCACCTGATTTCTCAATTGGAAGAAGGCGGGGCGCAGCGTCTTCTTTCGAATACGATTACCCTCTCGAAGCGACATGAAGTAGAGGTCGCGTCGCTCATTTCCTCACCACAGGCAAAGCTTTTTCCCTTTTTTCGAGATTGCAGTGTTCCTCTGCACTTCCTGTCCAATTCCGGAGATTTCTACCATCCGGGAGTATTTCCTGCATTACGAAAGTTGTTGAAGGAACGAAGATTCGATCTGGTGCAATGCTGGCTGTTTGAATCGATCGTGCAGGGGGTCCTGGCTTGCCGCATGGAAAAAGTGCCATGCATTGCCTTTCCTCACAACATGCGTTTGATCTTGAAGGTGAACCGTCACAGACTGTGGGAACGAATTTTCATCAGAGAAGTGGTTCCGCGCGCGGATCTTACTTTATTTCCATCCTACACAACGGCGATGGATTTTCTTCGAGCCGGATGGGTGGACTTGCAGGATATTCGCGTAGCGCAAAATGGCGTAGATTGCTCTCATTTTCAACCTGATGGAAAGGGAGAGGCCCTGGTTGCAGTAGGACGGCTTTCTTCAGAAAAAGGTTTCGAGTTTATGGAAAAAGTTTTGCAGCGGTTGCGCGTGTTTTTTCCCAAACTGCGCTGCATTGTGGCGGGTGGCGGAAGGGGCTCATTAGCTCCGGAATTCGAACGTGCCGGATATGTGGAAGACATTCGGGAAATCTATCGCCAGGCGGCTATTTACATCAGCACGTCCTGGGTGGAGGGCCTGAGTGTGGCTTTGTTGGAAGCGCAGGCGATGGGAATTCCGGCGGTGGTGCGCAGAATCGGATCGAATTCCGAAGTGATTGAACACGGAGTAAACGGGTTCCTCGCGCAGTCCGAAGAGGATTTTGTTGTGGCCTGTAAAGAGCTGCTGGAGGATCCTGGCTTGCGAGACTCCATGGGCGCAAGATCACGGGAGATGACAATCGAACGTTTCTCCATCGAAAAACAGATCCGTGAAATGGAATCGGTTCACGATGAGTTTCTATAAACCGACCACTCTTCTTCAAAAAATCATCAAGCTGCTACAGCTGTTTTGGTACTTGCTCATCACCAAACATTCGATGAAATCGAAGCGAGATCAATCCAAACACACAGGCATCTTAATGGTCGTTTCGAAACTGGATCGAATCGGTGGATTAGAATTGCAAGCGCTCGAGTTATCTTCTTCTCTCGTCCGCCATGGCTGTTTGATAACGATCCTTACCGACTCTATCGATGATTCTCCGGCAGTTGAGTTTCGATCCGGCTTTCTCATTCGCAGATTGACACGTTCCTCAAAGCCGTTTCGTTTGTTTCTGTCGCTTCTTTGCTTCTTGCTCCAGCAACGGCATTCCTTCCAACTGCTTCATGCTCACGGCGTGACAGGATTCACGCTTGTTTCCTTACGACTTGCAAAATTGTTTGGCCACCGCTCGCTGCTCAAGGGCGCCACACAGGACGACTTCAATCATATTTTTCAACGGAATGATTGGAAACACCGTTTGTATCGCAAATGGATTTTGACCGCCGGATGTTTTGTTGCGATCTCGCAGGAAATGAAGAAGGAAATGATCGCGTGTGGCATCCCTGAAGACAGGATCCAAAATATCCCAAACGCAGTCAATACGATCAAATTCGCTCCGCTCTCTGAGGACCGGAAAAGTTTCCTCAAAAAAAGATTTTCGTTGTCATCCGAACAAATCGTATTCTTGTTTATCGGACGACTGGAAGCCCGAAAAGGGGTGGATGTCCTTCTGCAGGCGTGGCAAATATGCTCGCCGGGAGTTCTCTGGATTGTCGGATCGGGTCCGGAAGAGCAAAAGCTGAAACAGATCAGCGTGAATCAAAACCTGGCGAATATCATCTTCCATGGGGAATCCCCTTCCCCCCTGGTTTACTATCAGGCAGCCGATATTTTTGTGTTCCCATCATTGAAAGAGGGATTCCCGGGAGTTGTTCTGGAAGCAATGAGCTGCGGTTTACCATGCATCGCCACGAAAATTGGGGGGATTACTGACCAAATCGAGGACCGCAAACAAGGTCTGCTGGTTGCACCGGGAAATGTCCAGGAGCTTGCAGATGCGATAGAGTACGTTACCCTCCATCCTGAAGAACGAACTCGATGGAGCCAGGAAGCGCGGGAAACGATCTTGCGTCGCTTTGATGTCTCCAAAACAAGCTCGGACTACCGGTCCTTATATAACGAACTGCTCCGAATGAAACGCAGCGCCGGCTAAATAAAGCCGGCGCTCCTCAGCTTTCGTTGACTTTGTCGTTCGATTTGATTTACGATGATTTTCGGAATTGAGTACACCTTCCTGCAATGATCACTGGTCATAACACAGATATCGTATATAACGGAATCATTTATCACGTTCAGACTGAGGATCGTGGTAAAGGGAATCCGGTCATAGAGACCCTCGTCTACAAAGGAGGGGAAATTCTGGAAGCTTTTCGAACCAACTACGAAGAAGCCATGCAGGAAGGCTACGATGAGCAAAAAATCGTGGCAATGATCGAAAAGCAGCACCGCACCGTGATCTGGGAAATCAAAGGCGGTAAATACGATAAACAGGCTGCTATGATGTCCGACCCACTCGCGGAAGGGATCATCGACACGAAAAAGAGCCTCGACCAGGTGATTCTCGAGTATCTGGCTTCCGAAGAACAAAAAGAACGCATGCTTCTCGATCTGAAATCTTCCGGAGATTTGACCGAAGGAAGTGCAATCACCCTTACTGTCCAAACGAAAAGCAGCACGACAGGCGAACCGATCAAGAATTCTAAGATTATTGTAAAGATCATCAGCACTGTAAAAAAACCGCTCAATGTTCACGAAGGAAAAACGGATCGAAACGGCCTTCTTTCCGTTGAATTCTCGATCCCGGAATTTCCTGATGGCAATGCTGCGTTGCTTGTACAGGCCTTCTCCGACTCTGCGGGTTCGGATGAAATCAAGCAATTCATTAAAAAGAAAAAAGGTTTTAGCAACACTGGTAAGAAAGATTAAGGCGACCGTAAATGGCTCCGCAATGGAGCTTCAGGACGGGATTACAGTTGAAGACCTCCTCATTCAGCTGGAGATCGATGTACGTCTCGTTGCGGTAGAACAGAATCTGGAAATTGTACCCAAAACCGATTATTCCACTCGCATCATCGGTGAAGGAGATTCGATCGAGATCGTGCAGTTTGTGGGCGGCGGGTAGCCTTGTTCATTTCGTACTTATATACTTATTTGAATATCCTGGAAAGGCATTTATGAATGACAAGCCACTGATCATTGCCGGTCGCGAGTTTCGCTCCCGGCTCATAGTCGGAACCGGCAAATACACGACGCTAGAGTTGATGAAGGAAGCGTTAGAGGAATCCGGTTCTGAAGTTGTAACAGTTGCCGTCAGGCGCGTGAATTTGCAGGATCGATCGGAACGTTCTTTTCTTTCTTACATTGATCGCAAGCGCTTCCTGATTCTGCCCAATACCGCCGGCTGTTATACAGCGGAAGACGCGATTCGCATCGCCAGACTTGGTCGCGAAGCCGGTTTATCGAACTGGGTAAAACTGGAAGTGCTGGGAGATGAAGCCACATTGTTTCCGGAAAATGAAGCATTGTTGCAAGCTACGAAGGTATTAGTAAAGGAGGGATTTGTGGTTCTTCCCTATACGAATGATGACCTGATCAATGCAAGAAAATTGATCGATGCCGGAGCGGCTGCTGTGATGCCTTTGGGAGCGCCGATTGGCTCGGGAATGGGAATACAAAACGTCGCCAACGCGATGATACTCAGAGAGAAGATAACGGAGGTTCCCCTGATCATTGACGCCGGAGTGGGCACCGCTTCAGATGCCTGCGTTGCGATGGAGCTCGGAATGGAGGGTGTTCTCATGAATACCGGCATTGCCGCGGCCACCGATCCGGTGCGGATGGCACGGGCGATGAAACTGGCGGTGGAGGCGGGACGGGACGCGTTTCTTGCGGGCCGGATGCCGAAAAAGCTTTATGCAACCGCAAGCTCCCCGGTTTCAGGATTGCCCCAACCCCGCTAGGAGATCGATCTCCGTGATTCCGTGGTGGAAATTATGATGAGTTCAGCCCGGCTGGAAGACAAGCTCCGGGAATTGATCGAATTGCGCAAAAAAGAAGAGGAGGAATACGGCAAGCTGCTAACCCGTCTCGATGAAATCTGGCAGTTTTCATTGCCGAATGAAACCTCCACAACCTTCCCTCAAATCAAAGATGCGTTGAATCAGATCTGGGATATTTCAAAAGAAGCCTCTTCCTCAACCATCAAGGAAGATCGCATTTTCTGGAAAGAGATCGCGCAAAATTTTTCCCAGTACCTCTATCCGGTGGTGGAACAACAACGCGAAGTTAATTCCGTTCTTGTGCACCTGATGAATGAATATATTGAGGCGGTCCACAGATCGCTCCAGCAAATCCGTGAATTTCAGAGCACGCTCATTCTTTATTTCCAAACAATCATTCCTGTTATGGACACAAAATTTCGCGAGATGGTGGGAACCGCCGAATGTTTTCAAATCGGTATGCGCGATTACATAGACGCGTTGTATCAGGAATTGGACAAGAAAATTGAAACTCTTCAGGTGGACGTTTCCTCCTTGAAAGATTCTCGTGAATGAGCAAAAGAAAAAAGATTTGCGTTTGTTCGGCACAAACTCCTTTCGCTTACGGCGGCACTGAAATTTTCGTTGAAAACGTGATCTCACAGCTTCGATTGCGTGGCCATGATGCCGAACTGGTTCGTCTCCCGCTTCAAACGCAACCGCATGAAGAGCTCCTCAAGAGCTGTCTGGCCTGGAGACTCCTCAATCTGGATTTTGTAGAAATGGAACGGATCGATCTGGTGATCCCAACCAAATTCCCTTCTTACATGGTTCGCCACGAAAATAAAAGAATCTGGCTATTGCATCAGTACAGGCAAATCTACGATCTTTACGACACAGCCTACACAAGTTTTCAACCGACATCAAAAGACAACGAAATCCGGAAGTACATTATTGATCTCGATCAGGAATCGTTTCGTGAAAGCAAAAAAGTGTTTTCACAATCCCGAACGGTTGCCGAACGTTTGAAACACTCTGTTGGCATAGAATCCGAAATACTTCATCCCCCCATTTCCGATTCGGATTCTTTCTATTTTGAAACTCTGGATAATCATGTTCTATCCGTTGCGCGACTTGCCGGAAACAAACGAATCGACCTTTTAATCGAAGCGATGCAATACGTATCGGATCGTTTTCATGCTGTTATTGTCGGCGACGGTTATGCGCGCCCTGAATTGGAAAAGCTGACCACAAAACTCAAGCTTGGGAAAAGGGTTCATTTTGTGGGCCAGATTTCACGCGAGGAAGTCATTCGTCATTACGCAAAAGCGGGAGCCGTATTCTACGGACCTGTCGAAGAAGATTACGGCCTCGCTACGCTGGAAGCATTCTATGCGCGCAAGCCGGTGATCACCTGTTCCGATTCTGGTGGCGTGCTGGAATTGGTGGATGACTCTTGCGGATGGATTGCAACCGCCCAACCACAATCTATCGCCTCCTGCATCGAAGAAGCTTTGAACAACAAAAACAAAAGCCGGCAGATGGGAGAAGAGGGATTTCACAAAATTTCCTACTTGAGCTGGAACTATGTGATGGACCGGTTGCTGGATGAATCATGAAACGGATCGCTTTCTTCGGGCCGCTTCCTCCATCGAAAACAGGAATTGCCGACTACAACGAAGCGATTCTTTGCTGGCTCAGGAAGGATTATGAAATCGATGTTTTCCTTCCCAGAGCTACCTTGAACGAAAAGTCAGAAGCCTTTCCGCACAGAGATTTTTTTCTCCGGCAGAAAAAAAAGCCTTACGATTTAGCGCTCTATCAGATGGGAAATCAACCCCGATTCCATGAATACATATATGGCTATCTTTTTCAGCAACCGGGAGCGGTGGTTTTTCACGATTATTGCTTGCATCATTCACGCGCCGATATGTTGCTCAAGAGAAATATGACGGAAGAGTATCGGCAGGAATTGCAATATGTCTATCCCGATCAGGCCGAACGGATTGCTAATGCCACCATCTCTTTTGCCGCAGGAGATTTGTTGTTTTTTCACTATCCTTTGTTTGAGCTGATCGTTCGAGCGTCACTGGCTGCAGCCGCACATACAGAAGCGGCCGTGAAGAAACTGCAAATTTGTGAAACTCCTGTGGTCAAGATTCCCTGCCTGCAAATGGAAGGAGGAACCTCGAAAGAAACAGGACTGTATCCGGGTAAAATAATCCTGGCCTCTTTTGGTTATGCAACACAAGCAAAACGAATTCCAACGATATTAGAGACCATTGCTGATCTTCGTCTGGAATACAAAAATCTGCTTTACATAATCGTGGGAGAGTTGGAGAACCGGACAGGCATTCTCCGTCAAATCGAAAGGCTGGGATTGAACGATTCCGTTCTGGTTACGGGTCATGTGGAAATGCCGGAATTTCTGAAATGGATGTCCCGCGCGGACGTCATCCTGAACTTGCGCTATCCTTCCGCAGGTGAAATGTCGAGCACATTGATTCGGGCGCTTGCTTCCGGCAAGCCGGTCATCATCAGCCGCTTGGCCGATGTTCAGGAAATTCCGGATAATGCCGTACTGCGGGTACGACCGGATCACGAACAAAAGGATTTAAAAGCGGCAATCGTTGCCTTATTGCAGGATCAGAATCTTCGAAACCGGTTATCGGCAAATGCGCGCAACTATTTAGAAACGCATCACACTCCTCAAAAAGCACGGGAGAAATATCAGCTTCTTGTCGAAACGGCCCTCGAGCGTAAATCCAAATATAGATCTCCCGAATTGCCCCTCCATCTGCGATCCGGCTCAGAAATTCTAAAGGAACATCTGACAAAAACGACGTTCGAACGTATTAATCCTAATATATTAGGATGGTTGGCTTAGTAAGGACTATTCCTCGTCGTTATTGTTGTTGTCGAGCAGTTGCTGATTGTCTTGCTGCTGATCCGCTTCCGTCGGTTGTTCAGGTTTGGGTTGATTGGGAACAAAACCTCCCCCTGTGGGGACATTCACAGTTCCTGGCGTCAGTGGTTTGATTTGGGGCTGTTCCAGAGGGCGTCCATCCGGCTGTGGGATGGGTGGTGGCGGCGGGGGCGGCACCGGCTGTACGACACCACGATTTCCAACCGGCCTGCCATCCAGACGTTTTGGTGTAGATCCGAGAGCTGCACTGCTACCGATGAAAACAGATTGGGGTTCTCCCTCCCCACCGGACATCACTGCATAGTTAATTCCCGTTCCTTCCAAAATCTTTTTTAGCGCCATCGCTATCGTAAGATCCTGAAATTTCGCAGACACGGTCTTGCCGGAGACACCATCATCCACAAAAAGCTTCATTTTGGTTTGCGTCTTCATTTGATCCAAGACCTGCGTCAAAGGCTCTGATTTCAGATCGGCGGTGATCCGGCCATCCACCACTTTGACCTCTGCGTGAAGTAAACTCGCAAAAAGCAATAAAACCAAAATCCGTATTGCCATGCCTTAATTATATAATCTCCACAGGTAAGAGCCACAACCAAAAAAGAAAACGAAGAATTGAACCGCAGAATGTCGACCAATCGATCTCAGAACTGACGAAGTTTATGTGTCGTCCTGAAAAAGGTTGACAGGT
>JBKKAT010000265.1:0-9601 GCA_046714535.1 Acidobacteriota bacterium
TGCAATTTTTGCGGGCGTTACTGGAATTGTTGCGTATGTGTCCCAGTCAAGAGTCCTATCCGTCCTGGCCGCGATTCTATTCATTGGGACAATCGGTTCGATTTTGACCTGTAGAGCGGATTCAAAATCGCAACTTCCAAAAGAGTACAAAAGAATGCCCAGGACAAGCTTTTGGAATCTATACGTCGCCGGATATACAGGATTCTTTGGCCTTGGCCCACTACTCCTTCCCAAAAGCATTGTCGAATTCGTTGGTTTAGAAACAGGCCCCGGTCTCTGGATCAAATTTGTCGGTATGAGTTTTCTTGTACTCTGTTACTACAATATCGTTACGTATCGAGATCAAGGCCCTGAGTCGGCGATTCGTTCCATCTTGAACGTTCGATTCTGGTTCATTGGCGTTTTAACAACATTAGCACTCACAACCGGACCTCCCATTTTGTTCGCCATTATTGCTACGGTTGTTGTAGGAATTACTGGAACAATTATCTCGTACCGCAAAGAAAAGCGGTTGTTGGCCTGACATGACTACCGGCAGGAATTTTCAAGAAGAAAGGACAGGAGAATAAATTGAGTTCTCGTTCTATTCCTGAAACGATGCGAGCGTTGGAACTGCGTTCTTACGATGGTGGACCGGATAGTCTGGTGTTGGTAGAACGCCCTGTTCCCCGGCCTGGTCGGGGTCAAGTACTTGTTCGCATTGCGGCGGCGCCTGTTCACTATCATGATTTGCTTGTTCTTCGTGGCTTGTATGGGTTGAAACGAAAACTCCCGGTGATTCCGGGTTCGGAAGGAAGCGGCGTAGTGGTGGGTTCCGGAGGCGATCTGCTCTCTTCGATGTTGCGGGGAAAGCGCGTTGTGTGCGGACCCGATCCCGGTGAGGATGGAACGTGGGCGGAATATATTGTTACTGCAAATAGTTTCTGCATTCCGATCCGCAAGGCAGTCAATTTTGAACAGGGATCCATGATGATGATCAATCCAATAACTGCATTCGTACTGATGGATATGGTCAAAGAAAGAGGTCATCGAGCGATTGTTCAAACCGCTGCGGCTGGCGCGCTGGGACGAATGATTCTCAAACTGGGAAACCGGATCGGTATTACAATTATTCATGTAGTACGCCGAAATGAACAAGCTCAATTGTTAAAATCGGAAGGCGCTAAACATGTGGTGAACAGCAGTGATCCCGACTTCGATCAGATCCTGAAAAAGCACTGCCAGGAGCAAAACGCAACGTTGGCTTTTGATGCCATCGGAGGCGACATGCCCGGTCGGCTTTTGCAAGCAATGCCTTTGAGAAGCCGTGTGATTATGTATGCGTGCTTATCCGATCAGGATATTCCCCTGCCCTGGAAAACTGTGCTTTTTCACAATAAAGGTATTCAAGGGTTCTGGCTTCCCAATTGGCTTCTAACGAAAAAAACAATTCCACGTTTTCTTACGGCAACACGGGCTCAAAAATTTTTCGCTTACAATCCCACAATTCAAATCAAGGCCCGCTTTCAGCTGAATCAAGCGGAACAGGCGATACAAGAAGCCAAAATCAGTATGACGGAAGGGAAAATTCTCTTTCTACCGGATAAGTTACAGTGATCTGCACCTTCGACTTCTTGACACGTTCCAAAACGGGTCTGTATAATGCCCTCAGTCAAATGGATGTTCAGTCCGATTCTTTCTTCCTTCCTCAAAAAACAAAAATACAAATAAGAGCCTTCCCTATTCGGAGAAAATAAAACAATGGCTCATACTCCGAACGATGACGAAATCATTGCGAAGACGCATAATACTGCGAGATTCTTTGTAGAAAACAGGCAGATTGCGTGGGTTCTGCTCATTGCGGTAATCATCTGGGGAATTTACGGATACACCAAGATGCCCAAACGCAAAGATCCGGAATTCCCGCGCCGCAGGGCCGTCATACTCTGTCCCTGGCCAGGAGCGAACGCTGAAAGAATTGAGCAGCTTGTTACCACCAAGATCGAAGAAAAAGTTGCTCAGAATCCAAATATTGAATTTATCGAATCGATTTCCCGCGGAAGCGTAACCTACATCTATTTCAAGCTACTGGATACCGTTAGCGAGGAAGAAGAGGGCAAACAATTTGATGATATCCGGCTCCGGCTGGATACGATCAGAGATCTTCCGGACGGCGCCGGACCCGTCCAAATGCTCAAAGACTTCGCCGACACCGCAGCTCTGATGTTGACCGTAGCAAGCCCCAAAGTGAATGAAGCAGAACTCAGTTTTCGTGCTCGTGTCATCCGTAAAGCCATTGAAGATGTGCGATCCAAAGCAGCCGGAGATGGCACAGGATCGCGAGTTACAGCTGTTCTTTGTCTTCCTCAATCCATAAATCCCAATATTTTGGAAAAGCGGCTCGACCAGCTCGTTCGCTTCTTTACGGAAAACAAACTCGCAACTGATACACGCTCTTTTCGCGGACAGGGATTCATTGGCCTCGATGCCGAAGTTAAGTACGAAGATTCCGCGGTTCTGGACTATATAAGACAGTTTCTACAGGAGCGATTACAAACATTGGGAATTCACCCTGATGTTTGGGACATCGCAGTCATTCGAAATCCCGCGGATACAGAAAAGAAACTGGCGCAAGTAGCCGGCGACAAATATTCGTATCGCGAGCTGGAAAATATCACGAGCTTAGTTCAAAAAACGCTTCAAACAATTCCGCAGGTTTCCAGAGTCAGTCGTTCAGGAATTCTTGAAGAAAGAATCTATCTGGAATACTCTCAGGAACGTTTGGCTTCTTATGGAATCACGCCTTCTGAAGTTGTGAATATTTTGGGAGCGCGCAATATCACTCTCCCCGGTGGTTTATTGGAAATCGAAGGAAAGAACATTTCCATCGATCCATCAGGAGAGTTTAAAAACGAAAAAGAAATTGGGGACGTTCTCATAACGGCGTCAGCCTCCGGTTCGCCGGTGTATTTAAGAAATGGAATCGATATCATTCGTGAGTACGAAAGCCCGCCACGTTATCTGAATTTTTACAACTGGCGGGATAAAAACGGCAACTGGCAAAGAAGCCGGGCGGTAACTCTAGCCATTCACATGCGTGCTGGCGGTCAGATCGGCGATTTTGGCAAAGCTGTAGATGCGTCCATCTTCGCATTACAACAGCGCTTGCCGGAAGATCTCATCCTCGCTCGAACTTCTGACCAACCGCTTCAGGTAAAAGAAAGCATCGGCTTATTCAATAAGAGTTTGTATGAAGCAATTATTCTCGTGATATTGGTAGCGATCATTGGATTTAGAGAATGGCGTTCCGCGTTTGTTATGGCGGCGTCGATTCCCATCGCTATGGCCATGACGTACGGCATGATGCACATAGTTGGCGTGGATGTACAACAGGTGTCCATAGCCTCACTGATTATCGCACTTGGGTTGCTTGTCGATGATCCCGTCGTGGCTGGTGATGCGATTAAAAGAGAGTTGGCAGCAGGACGCAGTCGCATGGTTGCTGCGTGGCTGGGACCCACCAAACTTTCAAAGGCAATCATGTATGCCACGATCACGAACATCGTTGCCTATCTTCCTTTATTGATTATCAAGGGACCATCAGGAGAATTTATCTATAGTTTGCCGATCGTTCTCACCTGTTCCCTTGTTGCCTCTCGCATCGTTTCCATGACCTTTATACCTCTGATAGGCTATTACCTTCTGCGACCAAAACCGGAGCCTTCCATTGAAGAAAGACGAACCAAAGGCTTTGCCGGTTGGTACTACAAGATTGGTAGTTACTCCTTAGAGCACCGCTGGCGGGTCATGGGCGTGGCAACCGTAATTATGCTGGCCACTTTCATTTTCTTCCGGCTCAACTTGAAGACGCAGTTTTTCCCTAAGGACTTATCTTATTTGTCCTATCTGGACATCTGGCTACCCGAAGACGCGCCTTTAACTGCAACAAATGAAGCTGCTTTACGCGCCGAACAAGTCGTCAAACAAGTGACTGAGCAATATGGGCGCGAGCATCCAGGGAAAGATGGAAAGCCCCGGGAGGTTTTAGAATCCATGACGACATTTGTAGGAGGTGGCGGTCCGCGTTTCTGGTATTCCGCTTCGCCCGAATTGCGGCAGCTCAATTACTCACAAATGGTTCTTCAAGTAAAGGACAAGCATGACACGAATCACCTGATTGCACCACTTCAACGCGCCTTGTCCGCCGAAGGAACTGGTGCACGAATTGATGTGCGTCAATTGGAAACGGGAGCGCCAATCGGCGTTCCCTTGTCGATTCGTATTTCCGGGTTTGAAATTGATAAACTGCGTGAACTCGCCGAAGAAGTGAAAGATATCTTTCGAAAAATTCCGGAAGCCGATCGAATTCGTGACGATTGGGGCGCTGAAAGTTTTGTCGTCAAATTGCAGGTCGATCCGGACCGCGCCAATATTGCCGGCGTCTCTAATATGGATGTCGCAATTTCTTCGGTGGCAGGCATGAACGGGTTGAAAGTTACAACGCTTCGCGAAGATGACAAACAAGTTCCCGTTATGCTGCGTCTAAATCCCGAAGAGCGCGCAAAACTCTCCGATATTGAAAACATGTACGTTTATTCAATAAAAGGAACGTCAAAGGTTCCTCTTCGACAGATATCTACCATCGGATACGGAATCGAATTGGAGAAAATTCGACGACGCAATCAATTTCGTACGATTTCTGTGGGTTGTTATCCGGTCCCCGGGGTACTCCCTTCTGAAATCTTTGAGAAGGCAATTTCTTCGATCAACAAACTCAAAGAAACACTTCCCATCGGATACAAATTGGAAATCGGTGGCGAGCGGGCCGAACAAGTAAGCGGCTTCCGCAACATGGCTGTGGCCATGGCGCTTTCCATACTCTGTATTTATCTGGCGCTTGTTATGCAATTCAAGAATGCGGTTAAACCATTGATCGTTTTTGGAGCAATACCGTACGGCATGGTTGGCGCGCTACTCGCGCTGGGTATTATGGGATCGCCGTTTGGTTTTATGGCATTTCTGGGAATTGCCAGCTTGATAGGCGTCATCATAAGCCATGTTATTGTTCTGTTCGATTTTGTGGAAGAAATGCACGAAAAAGGAGAACCGTTTAAGCAAGCATTACTCGACGCTGGAATTGCACGCTTGCGCCCGGTCTCCGTAACCGTCGGGGCAACGGTATTCGGTTTAGTCCCACTTGCCCTGCACGGAGGACCATTATGGGAACCCCTCTGTTACACGCAGATCGGAGGGTTGCTTCTCGCAAACTTCGTAACAAAGCTTCTGGTTCCGGCTCTTTATGCAATCTTCGTTTTGGACCTGAAGATCGTGAAATGGGATGAACACCCTAAGGTAGATCCCGGCGCAACGCTAAAGCTGGATCCGAAACTAATTGGCAGCCTTTAAGAAGTATCTTCGATCGCCAATCCAGATTTCCAATCCTGATGGCGTCTGGAATATTTGAAGAATTTTTTCGTCCGGCAACTGCAAAATTGTAGATTGCGTAATCGATGATTGTTGTTGTTTGATCAGAAATTTTGCGCGTTCCTCAGCTTTCTTGATCAATTTGTTGAAGATGTCAGTAAAGGCATCGAAAATAAGAAATTTGGGCACCAACATTCCTGCTTCAATTTCCATGGAGACCGAAACGGCCGTTCCGATTCCATCCGGTGTCTGCAAGAATTTCCATTCTCCTTCCCATTTGCGAAACCATCCGTTTATCTGACGTTGAAAGAAACTATTAGCGGTAAAACGAAATTCCAGTTTTTGTTTAATCTGCTTGCCCATCTGGGCCTGTGTCATCTCAACTAAAACGACTTCACCCTTTCTTTCGAGTATGTTCAGTTGTTTTAGCCCCGGCATCCACTCAGTCCATGATTCAATGTCCAGAAAAACTTTTGTTACAGCTTTTATGTGAGCATTAATGCTTGCAAACTTCTTAATCATCGTCTATTTCTTTTTTAGTTCGTATAATTCATCCAGGAAAAATACTTCAATAGTCCCAACTTTCCTGACGACCTCCAGTAGCTTTTTCTTGGCGAATGAGCTGGAGGCGCCTTTTTGGTCACCGGAAACCAGAGCAATTCGCTGCGTCACCGCCGCAAGGATTCGATCCATTGCTTTTTGGAGGTGACGGCGCACTAGCCAATTCTTGTAAAACTCTGTTTGAATTCGCATCGAGCCTTTCAGAATTACCCCTTCTTGATCCGCATTGTCTTCAATATCCCATCTTCCAGAAAGCCCTCTTTGCCTGTACTGATCGATCTGCGTATACACAATCGAAGCCGGAGGTGTTTGAATGCATTCCAAAATAAACTTGTTCTTGTTGTAAGCCGGACACATCAATTCCAGAATTGTGATATCCCCTTCCTGAACCAGAGCATGAGAATGAATTACTTCGGGGATCCATTGATCATAGGAGTTGTATTCTGTTAGAACCGAAAAAACAGTTTCTTTCGCTGCATTTAAACGAGCAGAAGAAGAGGAGCGAGCCATGAGCTACAGAAGGCGGATCGAAAACAGTTCAGTCATCCTCGGTGGATTCCTTTTTCCGTTTCATATTATCTCTGAAGCTATCCATCATCCTTTTGGGAAGTTTCAAGCTCTCCTCGACAGTAGAGCGGACAGCGGAGAAAGATCCTTTGGGAATATTTGACATAACTTCAGTAAAATCATTACTGTGAGTAAGTTTGCTTTCTTTCGCAAGGGATTTCCAGAATACCTCTCCCAGAGAAGCCCATCCTCTCAGCCCAACGAATCCAGCTCTCATAAATGCGTAATTCGCTCGTAGAACGGTCACAAGCGGGTTTGAATCGTTAGAATCATTATCATGATCGTCCACGATCGCATCAGAAGATTCCTTTTCCGTTTTACTCTTTCCGGATTCTTCCTGTTCGGTGCGAACAGTAACCTTCGCTTCTCCAGATGGTTTCTGATGCACTTCGATCACCGGTTTCTTGGACTGGATGATTCTTACCTGCAACTCACTGATCTTGTTTTGAGATTCGCGTAAACGTTCGGCAAGAGTCGGAACAACGGACCACGCAATTTCCGGATCCTTCTTTATGAGCATGTTAAATGTGTCGCGGGTAAGCAGGAAACATTCCGTGTTCTCCAGGGCCCTTGCGCTCGCCGATCTTGGCTGATCATCGAGCAAAGCCATTTCGCCAAGAATGTCTCCTTCCTGCAGCGTCGCAAGTATAAGCCTGTCCTCTCCATTGCCTTTATAGATTTCCACTGCACCGGATGTGATGAGGAAAACGCCCAGTCCCTGAGTTCCTTCTTTCAAAATCACTGTGTCTTTGGGATAGCTGCGGGGAACACAAAGGTCCGATAGTTTCTTAATGGCTTTTCTGTCAAGCTTAGAAAAGAGAGAAACGCCGGCTAAAATTTCTTCTTTGTCACTCATCGGAAAGACGTACCTTATTTAAAACCCTAAACCAACTCTTGTCAACAAAAAGCATTGCTCACACCCATCAGCGGATGATTAACGTCTGCTAAAAAGAAACATTAGTATCAGGAGAAAACCAAGTGCCCAGGGAAGCCCCGGTAAAACTGTATGCAAATCCCAGAGATTCGTGACTCCCTTTCCGTATCCAAGTAAGAAAATCCCGAGGATCATGGAACAGGTGATCATCGACAAGGCGATTCTGGTGTAACCTTTTCGCTGCGTCTCAATGTAATCGCGATATCCATGCACCTCAACTTCATAAGATCCATCCTTCAGAGTCTTGATAATGTCCCGAAGATCATCCGGATATTCCGAGATTAAGCGGTTATAATCGCGTAACACCTTCCACTGATCTTTTGCGACCCGCTCGGGTGAATATCGCTCTTCAATTATCTTCCTGAGGCGGGGTCCCCAATGATGCCGCCAATCAAACCCCGGATCAACCCGGCGCGCAACGCCTTCCAGGGTACTGATCGCTTTAAAGAAAAATAGGAAAGTGGGAGGGGCAGAAATTTTGTGACGATAAAGAAGCTGATTCGTGGCCGCAAGCAGTCTGGCAAAGGATATGCGGTGCGCCGGCTGGAAGTGCATTTCATCAAGATAATCGATGCAATCAGTCCGGAATTGCGATCGATCAACCGGTTCGAGCGATGTAACTACTTGCAAGAAAGTATCTGCAAACAAATCCACATCACGATAAATAGCAGCGTAAAACCAATCGATCAGATGTCCCAAGAGTTTGTCGTCAAACTTGGACACTATCCCGAAATCAACCACACCGATCTGGTTATCTTTCATGAAGAGAATGTTTCCGGGATGCGGATCGGAATGGAACACGCCATGCTCAAAAATCTGCCGGAAGAAGCAGTTGCTCAAGCGCCGGGCTATAAGCTTGGGATCGTATTCATCACCGGCCGGAATCCCCCTGTGCGTAATCTTAAATCCATCCAAATACTCCATCACCAGAATTCGTTCGGTCGTGTATTGCCAGTGGACCTTCGGAATGTGGCACCAGGGCGTTTCCAGGAACATTTCCGCAATCCGGGCTTGATTCTTTGCTTCCACCGTAAAATCAACCTCATCCATCAAAATCTCCTTGAAGGAAGAAATGAGATCCTCTGGCCGGTGAAGCGACAGATGCGGCCAATTTTTTACCCCCCAGTCCGCGACGGAACGTAAGATGCTGAGGTCTACATCAATGCGTTCTTTCAAGTCAGGATGCTGTACTTTTACAGCGACTCGCTCGCCGGATTTCAAAACCGCCCGATGCACTTGCGCAATAGAGGCGGTGGAAAGAGGGTCGGCTTCGAATTCAAAGAACATTTCATCGAGCGAACGGCCATACTCCTGCTCCAGCGCTTTGCGAATCACTTTAAATGGAACGGGGGGAAGACGGTCTTGAAGTTTTTCCAATTCTTCAATAACTTCCGGAGGAACAAAGTCCGGCCGAACGCTGAGCCATTGACCAAACTTGATGTAAGTCGTGCCCAGTTCTTCCACGACTTTCCGGATCGCGGCGGCCGGTGGTTGTTTCTTCTTAAACCTGTCGGCATCGCGAAGAGCTCTTTTGATCAGTGCAACCGGATTATTCCGCCAGATCCTTTTCGACGCCGAAACGATTTGATATCTTGCTAAAGTTCCCGCGATCTGGCGTAGACGATTGATCTTCTTCAGTTGAAAGGGAATCTCATATATTTTCATGGGGCGCCCACTTGTGAGCTTCTCTCCACCACTGCCGACAACTCTTTTGCATCGATGAGTCCCGGTTTTAGAAAAAGAATCTTGCCATGCCGGTCGATAAGAATATTCGTAGGAAAACCGATCAATCCATATCGCCTTGAAACACGACCATCAGAATCCAGCAGCACGGAATATTGAACGTTGTGCCTTTTCATGAAGGAGAGGACGGCTGGCGCCGGGTCTTCAACGGAAATACCAACAACGGTAAGACCACTATCCTTGTATCTTTGTTGAATTTGATTCAGTGCAGGCACCTCTTCTTTGCACGGAGCGCACCAGGAGGCCCAAAAATTAACGAGCACAGTGCCCTTTTGCGCTAAGTCTAGAAGTTTGATTTTATCGCCGTTCAGATTCTTGAGAGTGAACTCGGGAGCCTGCTGACCGGTTCGCGGCAAATCAGGCCTGGAACATTGAATGGAACCTGCCAACAAC
>JBKKAT010000266.1:0-5477 GCA_046714535.1 Acidobacteriota bacterium
TCATTGATTTCATCGGAAATCAAAGTTCCAAGCCAGTAGTGATACCAGGCGTTTTGAGGATACTTAGAGTGAAACTGTTCCACGATTTGAACTGCTTCGTGCGGGCGGTCCTCGAAGTCTCCGTAGAATCGAGCGAGAATCAGCAGAGCTTCATCCTTGAAGTAAATTGATTTTTTGGAAGCAATATTAAGGTAATTGAGGCCTTTTTCCTTGCTGCCTCCAGGCAAAAACAACAGCGTTTTCAGGACCTTGGCGTAACCGGGCAGCGTCCCTGCCAGATAGTTATAAACACCCACGTTATAAAAAGCATCATACTGATTCGGCTGAATCTTCAGCAGCAATTCCAGATGATTCTTGCCCTTGCCTGCGTCCCTGCCTGCGGAAAAATAGCTGCCTCTTAAACCCTTCACGCGAGATTTCAAAGAATAAGCATTCCCAAGATAAAAGAGTCCCGTGACATCGCGGCTATTCTTCTTAAGAAGTTTCTCGGATCGGTCAATGGTCTGGTTCAGAAAAAAATCGAATTTTTTGTCGAAGGGTGTTTCTTTCGCTTCTTTATCATAGATATACGAGCGAAAAATTTTCCACCAGTAGCCGTTGGCCAGGAAATAGGATACGGCCGGACTATTGGGTCTTGATTTTTCCAGTTCCTGAATCAGCCGGATGCCGGCATCGAAATCAGCATTTAGAAAAAGCTCATTTGCGCGGACCACTGTTGCGTCAAAGGCTTCATCCGAATGAAGACGATCATCCGCCAGACCGGCTGCAGCAAAAGACACAAGGAAGAGAATGAAAAAGAAAAACTTCATCTTCTGACCCTCAAAAGGGAGGACTCTACGCCGGACTCGAACATTCACCCGTCACGGCCGGCAGGTAACTTCCTCTTCAGTAAGTGAAACAAAAATAAGGAGTTATTATAATGCCGCAACAGAGAACGGTCAACGAAGTGTTCGCTCTACTGGAGAAGAAACTGAATCAACTTTGTTTCGTCAATCGTGATTTGTTGACGCTTGTAGTCAATCAAGCCTTCTCGTTTGAATCGTCCCAGAAGGGCGGTAACCGCCGGACGATCCGTCGCAAGGAGTCTTGCCAGTTCTTCCTGAGTCAATGTGAGGCTGGTTCTGTGCCTTCCATTCTTATCGCCGTTCTGTTTACCGAGCTTCAGAAGCAGTTTGGCAAACTTTTGAGATTCATGGTTTGTGGATAGCACTTCCAGCTGCTCTTTTGCTTCTGAGATTTTCGAGCAAAAGAAAGTCAAGAAGCATCCGACTACTTCCGGTTTGCTGTAGAGCAACTCGAAGAAAGTCCTGGCTTTCATTGAGGCAACGATCGACTCTTCAAAGGCGATTGCCTGATCGGTTCTCCGTCCATTATTACAAAGACAGAGTTCGCCAAAAAAACCATTTTGACGGATCATTTCGACGGTCTTTTCCTTTCCATCGAGACTGATCACAGAGACCCGCACCCGTCCTTTCTGAATCCAATAAAGCTCGCTGGCCGGGTCGCCCATCAAATAGACAATCTGGTTGCGCTTTATTTTCTTTGTGAAGAATGCATATTCAAAATTTTTGGCCTGATCCTTGATGAATTCACTGAGTACCTGGCATTGTTCATGTGTCCAAGATTTCATAACGGTAGTTTCCCCTCTTAGGAAGCTTTCTAGGGTGTCCCGAAAAAGCTCTCCATTATACAGATTTCGCCCCTTGAGTGTCAATTTTGCTAATCTCGACGCTGTATTCTTGAACAGCAGCACGTAAAGGGCGCGAAGATTAAAGAAATTGTTCGCGATCTTTGCGACCTTCTGTAAAGAGTTTCAGTGAATTTCGTGTTGTACGGAGGTAGGGTTTGGAGCGATACTATAAGGGTCGCGATGTCGAGAATCAAATTTCCTTTCTTTATCTTACAACTTGCCATTAGTTTGATCCTTTTCGGGTTTTTGGTCCTTCAGATCGACGTAACCACCTTTTTTCGCTCGCTGTTGAAGTTAAAGATAGGCTACCTACTGATTGGGCTTGTCTTATTTCCCCTTGGTCAACTTGTATCCGTAATTAAGTGGCGATATCTGGCTCGACCGCTCGGCATTCATCAGGATTTCAAGCCGATGGTGGGGCTTTATTTTATAGGGACATTCTTTAACTTTGTTCTGCCAACAAGTATCGGCGGCGATATCACAAGAAGTCTGTATTTAGCGCCGGATGCAGGCAAAACGCGCATCTCTTTTCTGTCGGTCCTGATCGAGAGGGGTTCGGGCGTTGTGTCGCACTTGATTCTGGCGTCCATTATTTTGTTGACTCCCTACGGGGCTCCCTTGCCGGATTTGCTGCGCTACGGTTTTCCGGTTCTCAGTCTCCTTGCGTTGATCTTTCTCGGTTTACTTCCGGTAATCGTTGGAAAAACCAGAACTCGTCTGCGAGAGATCGTCTGCCAGGATCTGATCGTGTTTTGGCGGAAGCCCTGGATCGGAATTGTTGCCATTCTGTACTCGATGCTGTTCCACACGGTGCTGGTGATGATCCATGTCTGTGTGTCGCGCGCTCTTTCCCTGTCGATTCCTTTGCCGTTTCATTTCATCACGGTCTCGCTTGCAAGTCTTGCATCGCTCTTACCGAGTTTCAATGGAATCGGATTCCGTGACGCTGTCTATATATACCTGCTTTCATTTTTACGAATTTCGCCCGCTCAGGGGCTGCTCTTTTCGATGTGCTGGTTTCTAACGATGTGTGTTTCAGGCTTTATCGGGTGTATCGTGTATCTCATGAAAGGTCTCAACCGGCCGGCATCCTTGATGCGCGAGGTCTCGCATGGCAAAGGGTGAAAAGCAACAAAGAATTGAGGGCACGATTGGCAATGTCGGAATGGGAAATGCCGATCCGGAAAGGATTGCTCAAATTATAGAAGATTATGAGCGCGCGATGTCCACAGTGGATTTTGCACTAAACAACACCGGCAAAAAAACATTCAAAGACGTCCTCTCGGATGTGGAACATAAGGGTGAGGAAAACAAATAGCGCTGCTGCGATTCTGTTCAGTCTTGTCCTGCCGGCAATGGTTCTTGCTCAATCTGATCCTGAAAAACAGCTCTTTGACTACGTAAATTCGGAAAGGCTCAGGGAGAAGCTGATACCGTTGTTGTGGACAAAGACCTGTATCGAGTCGCTCTGGCCCACAGCCAGGACATGGCCGCCAGGGGGAAGGCGAGCCATGAAGGGGGCGACGGTCGCGAGCCTCATGAACGGATTCAGGCTGCAAACATCTACGCGTCCAAATCGGGCGAGAATATCGCGCGCGATGTGAGTGTGATCTCAGCCCATACTTTATTGATGCAATCTCTTTATCACCGCGAAAACATTCTGGAGCCGGAATTCACCCACGCAGCAATTGGGATTGTGAAAGAAAAGCAGTTTTTTTATATTACGCAGCTTTTTATTCACCGGGTAGGCGAGTATTCTCTAGAGCAAGCGCGTCGAACACTTGTAAAGCAGTACAATTTCTATCGTCAGGATAAGACGCTCGGTCCGCTCGTTTTTTCCGAATCATTAAGCAAGGTCGCCCAGGCACACGTCGAAGTGCAAAAGAAGTTAGATTCGATGAGCCCGATGCTGGTGATGAGCTCTGTCGCCCGAACCAACAGGGGCGCAACGCTCGTGACCGTTTATACGACGACCCGTTTGCTCGAGATTCCCGCACAGGTTCGCAAGGATCTTGAATCAAATTCGCAAAAACTGGGTATCGGATTCAAAAGAATTCATGGCTCGCTTTGCAATGGTGGTTGTTACCTGATCGTTCTTGTATTTGCGTAGATGAGAAAAAAACTTCATGAGCGAATCGAAGTCCTGTACGAAGATCAAGATGTTATTGTTGTGGAGAAAGCGGCCGGCATACTGAGTTATCCGGTTGACGAAAGGGACGAAGATAGCGCGATTCGTTTGATCCGTAGATTCTGGAAATTTCAAAATCGCAACCAGGAACACGTTTATCTTTTGCACCGGTTGGATAAAGAAACATCGGGGCTCATCGCGTTTGCGAAAACAACTCTCGCGCGTAACTCTCTAAGCCGGCAATTTGAAGAACATAGTGTTGTCAGAGGTTACCTTGCGATCACGCAAGGAATTCCGGCGCAAGAACGGGGCACAATACAGACTTTCCTTGGACGCGATCAACGAGGCAAAAGAGCAGTCAGGCGAAAAGGTAGATCTGCAACTACGCTTTACCGGGTTGTGCTGGTGAACCGGAAACTAAACCGGGCGCTGGTTCGCTGTTATCTTCACACCGGAAGGACTCAC
Source organism: Acidobacteriota bacterium (assembly GCA_046714535.1). Lineage (GTDB taxonomy): Bacteria > Acidobacteriota > HRBIN11 > JAKEFK01 > JAKEFK01 > JAKEFK01. Next base: position 4,284 of record JBKKAT010000266.1, read on the forward strand.
CAGGTACGTATTCACATGGCGCATTTGAACACGCCTGTTATTGGCGATGTCGTTTATGGCTTTGAACGTTCGAGTCGAATGGCGCTGCATGCCGAGGTCCTCGGTTTTATTCATCCGCGAACAACCATTCCTGTTCTGATTCGTTCCTCGCTTCCTGAGGAACTGATGCAACTGCTAGGATCGCGAGGCGATCGCGTCTATCTCCAACCGGGCGCCCCTCGGTAATTTGGAGACCTCCACAGTCGACCTTGCGGGATAGGGTTCCTGAAAATACTCTGCATAAACGCCGTTCACTGTTTCAAAATCGCCCAAATCAGCGAGGAAGATTGTGGTCTTCAAAACCCGGTTCATCGAAGAGCCCGCTGCTTCCAACACCGCTTTTATGTTGTTCAAAACCTGTCTTGTTTGAGCGACGATATCTCCGTCATTCATTTTTCCCTCTGCAGTTAACGGGACCTGTCCGGCCAGAAATAGGAATTCACTATAGAGAACCACCTGAGAATAGGGCCCCACCGGCTTGGGTGCGTTTTCTGTCATAAATGCTCTTTTCATACTGCCTCCTTTTTTTCTCCGTGGTTAGATCCTACGGAAATTTTTCTCGATTTCATAGTGGCTGATCCGCAAAATGATGGGACGGCCATGCGGACAAACCTGGGGTGTATTGGTTTTGAGTAGCTCTGCGATGAGCCATTCCATTTTTTCTATTGTCAGCCGCATATTGATTTTTACTGCGGCCTGGCACGCCATTGACTTTCTCATTTCTTCAGCAAAAGACTGCAGGACTCCATCGCGGTAAAGCTTTTCCATTTCATTCAATAGACGCTGAACTGCCGCAGAATAATTTGAGTCTGTAAGGAAATCAGGAATTTGCCTGATCATCACGCTTCCGTTGCCAAAAACTTCGATGTCGAAGCCGAGTTCACGAAAATGATCCGCGTAATCTTCCATCAGCATCATTTGCGCCGGGTTCAGCTCCAATACAAGTGGAATCAATAGATTCTGTCTGTGAATTTCCTGTGATTCCTGCTTGCGCAGCAGAAGTTCATACAGAACCCTTTCGTGAGCAACATGTTGATCTACCAGGATCAAACCACCTTCATCGGAAAGAACGACATACGTATTGTCATACTGTCCTATAATTTTGTATTCCCCTGGTTGCGGCATTTTGCGCGGGACCGGAGCGGGCATAGCAAG
>JBKKAT010000267.1:0-7210 GCA_046714535.1 Acidobacteriota bacterium
AAGCGGATCCGTCGATAGTGTTACGTAGATGTAAAGAATTAGATAAGAGGGAAGTTCCCTTCTTACTCCTCTTCGAGTGCGGCGTATTCGAACAAGCTGAAGCGATATTTTTGCTGCTCGCGGATGTTTTGAGCAATCAATCCATGTAAGGAATCATTCCAGGTCGTGTATTGATCGATAAACCGGTCGGCTGCAGCTTTATCTCCCGCGAATTGAATCGCAAGAGTTTTCGCAAGCATCTTTGCGACAACGTCATGATATTGATCGTAGTGGATCTTCAATTTCTTATCCTCGAAAGTCAGCAGACCGCTTTCCAGGAAAAAATTCCATTGCATCAACTGCATTGTGTTGTAGGGTTGATCGCGGCGCGGCTGATTGTTCTGCAACACCCGCAAAATTCCGCTTGCATATACGGATCGCAGAAGTTCGTCACTGTAGTAGCCCTGTTTGTTGAGAGCTTCTGCAACGTACAGCGACACCAGATCGGACTTCATCTCTTCCAGCGTATTTGCGGTGTCCTGGAGCGCTATGTCCAGGGTCTCATTGTTTTTGGTCCGATCCACACCCAGGTAATGGCCGATCTCGTGCCAGAGCGTACGGTTGAAGGTTCCGTCCGGAGACAGCTCTCTGGCCGCATCCGGACCCACGGCTGCTGCAAATGTCCGCGACGTACGCTCGAAGAGATTCGTATTCCGCATGATATTGACACGCAAAAGAATTGTTCGCCCGTACCGGCGTGCCAGATAACTTTCGTTCGGCAGAATGGTGGCCGTATTGCCGCCGCGGGCCTGACCAAAATCGGCGATGACATCATATACACCCACGGGAATATCTTCGCTAATCTTCTTGTGTTTATCGTAAGGCAGAGAATCTTCCAACGCCTGCAAACTTTTCAGCGCTTGCCTCAGCGCAGTGGATTCCTTCTCGCGCTTGAGTAACAAACTGAAAGCAAAGAAAGTCTTTACGCCAAAGAGTTCATCGTCGTAGCTTTCGTAAGAGCCGATCTGCGCGTTCAAGTTTCTAAATTGGCCCTTGATCCAGGCGGCATCCCCGGACTCGTAATCGTTTGTCAAAAGATCGCGGGCGCGATTGCGCAAATAACGCGCAAACTCTTCATCCTCTTTCAGCACAGCATCCGCGGCATCGTTCAGTAGTCTATAAACTTTGATCAGCTCATCCGCATACGCGATCGAGTAAGGGACCGCATAAAAAGCGGCTGAAGTCGATTTTTTCTTTCCGTGTGCGATCAGACCTTCTACTTCCTGCCGGAATTGCGGGTGCAATAAATCCAACGCGGGGTATTTCTTGAGCCGCTCCAAATCTTCGTTCAAATTCCTTATGGTTGCCTGTCGCACCACAGTTCTTCCATCCAGGATCATTTGCTGTTTATACGGATGAATCTTCAAAAAGGATTCGATTTCCTCTTTTTTGACTCCCCATGGGAATACATTTTTTCCAGGCACAACCGGCTCAACCGGCAGAAAAGGCTCCCGGGTGTTTTCGAGCGTGTTGGCAATTGGACCCTGGAACAAACGATAGAGCGTCAGCAGATTCTGTGTCGCCTCATTCGCGTGTTTTTTCTGAAGCGCCAACGCTTGTTGATAGGAAACTACGGCCTGCTTGTGCCGTTGTGTTTCATACAGCGTTTGAAAAATGTTTCCCGCTTCAAGAAGTTTTGCAACTGCTTTTCGTTCGCCATCGCTCAGCGCGGATAGTTCGGGCGCGAGTTTGATTGTCTGAGTCTTTTCAACAATCGGCTGGCTTTTTTCCAGCGGCCAGGTCCCGGAAGGCATTTGTGCAAAAGAGATGGCAAAAAAAGTCATAACAGCGAACAGAAGAAGTTTTATCTTCATCGCGCTGCCACCATTCTTATTTGCCGAGAGTTCGGCGCAGATATTCGCGGATCGTGGCGTGCGTTTTTCCGGAGCACCATACGTTCAAAATTTCCTCATCATGAACTTTCGTTCGCTCTGCAGTTGCAAGATAAGGCTCACGAAGCTGGCGTTTAACATGACGAAATGTTTCCGGCGGAATCTGGATCAGCTTTGCAGCGATTTCCTCTGCGCGATTCAACAGTTTTTCCGGAGCAACCGTTTCATCCACTAAACCACGTTGTGTTGCTTCTTCCAGACCATAATATTTCCCGAAATAAACCACTTCCTGCAGATATCGATGGGTTGTAGCAAAACGAACGATTTCGAATGCTAACGGAGGAAAGGGTACGCCTACAAGAACTTCCGGGACACCGATTTTACTTTCCCCTCTTGCGGCAATCCTGTAATCACACGCGCATGCGATCACGCATCCGCCCGCGATTGCGTTGCCATTGATTGCGACCACCACCGGTTTTGGAAAAACAAATAATCGTTCAAAAAGATTCATGAGAGCCGGCACAAACCGACGGACATAATCCTCACCGCCTTCCAGCAGGCGAAAAAGATCGACACCGGCACAAAAAGTCGTTCCCGTTCCGGTCAAAACAATGCCCTTTACGGAAGCTTCTTTCAGTTCCTGCAGGTTCTCTGCTAATTCTTCGCACAGCTCCAGATCAAGCGCATTCACCTTGCCTCGTTTTATTTGAAGCAAGGCCACGGACTCCCTGTCTTCGCGAATGATCAACTTTCCATTGATGGGCATAATATAGAAAGAATATCAGGTATTCTTAAAACTCGATCAGGGAAAATGTTAGACCAACGAATCGGTAGATACACTATCCTGGAAGAAATCGGCAAAGGCGGGATGGGCACGGTATACCGGGGATCGATGGGCAATCCGGCAATGCTGTCGCCGTAAAACATCTTCGCGCTGAAGTAACCGACTCGCAGAGAGTGGAACGGTTCAAGCGCGAAGGTGAGATTCTGCGCCGGCTGAACCATCCGAATATCGTGCAAATGCTGGATGCTGTGGAAAAGGAAGGACAGCATTACCTGATCATGGAATTGATTGAGGGTGGTTCGCTTCGTGAGAAGCTGGACCGCAGGCATCATCTCGAAATTCATGAAGTCCTTTCTCTTGCAATTGAAATTGTCGATGCGCTGACACGCGCTCACCATCTGAAAGTGATCCATCGTGATATCAAACCGGCCAATGTAATGCTTGCCGCGGATGGAACTCCCCGTTTAACGGATTTTGGAATCGCGCAGGTGGCGGAATCGAACGCAACGAAAACCGGAACGATTGTCGGCACACTGAACTACATCAGTCCGGAAATTCTTCAGGGCAAAAGCGCAAATTCACGGACTGACGTTTGGTCATTCGGCGTGATGTTGTTTGAAATGGTATCAGGGACTCTGCCTTTTAAGAGTGGCGAAAATATAGGAGTCATCGTTCATTCAATCCTCAATGATCCGGTGCCCGATATTGAAACTCTCCGCGCGGACACGCCGACCGGGCTTATCGATCTGATTAACCGGATGATTACAAAAGAGCCTGCGGAACGGATTCCGAGTTTCCGTCTTGTCGGGGCCGAGCTAGAGTCCATATTGGAAGGAAGAGACCCGGGGGCCGCGCGTTTTAACATACCTGCGCAACGTTATGATTCTGTGGATACATTTGATTCCGCATCCAATTTACCTGCGCAAACCACACCTTTTCTTGGCCGTACTGTAGAACTTGCCGCATTGAAACAACTGCTGGATAATCCTGAAGTTCGTCTTATCACAATCCTTGCGCCAGGTGGAATGGGAAAGACAGCCATTTCTCTTGAAGCGGTAAGGCGCATTCGCAATCGTTTTCCTCAAGGAGTCACGTTCATTCCTCTCGCTCGAATTCCTTCTGCTGAATATCTAATTCAAGCGATCTCGGAAGAACTAGGTCTGGCATTATCATCGCAAGACGATCCTAAAGTTCAGTTGCTGAATTATCTGAAGAATGCCGAAATGCTTTTGTTGCTGGACAATTTTGAGCATGTGCTGGATGGTGCGTGGTTGATTCAGGAAATTTTGCAATCCGCTCCCCACATGAAAATTCTAACAACTTCTCGTGAACGCTTGAACCTGGCCGGCGAAGTTCCCTACAGCTTGCGAAGCATGAGTATTGCGGAATGGCAGACGGTCGAAGAAGCAATGACCTATGGAGCGGTTCAATTATTCGTGCAGGGCGCAAGAAGGTCACGTTCCGATTTCCTTCTGCAACAAAAGGACATGAGCGCATTGACGCGCATCTGTCGCTTCGTGGATGGAATGCCACTTGGGATCTTGCTTGCTGCCGCATGGGTAGACATGATCTCGGTGGAAGAAATCGCCGGGGAAATTGAAAAGAGCATCGACTTTCTGGAGACCGAATTGCGCGATGTTCCGGACCGGCAGCGTAGCGTTCGTTCCGTTCTGGATTCCACATGGCTCAGACTGGATTTGTCGGACCAGGAACTGTTTATGAAACTCTCCGTATTCCGGTCGAGCTTCAGTCGCAACGCCGCAGAGAAAATAGCCGGAGCGTCTTTGCGCCAGCTGGCAAAGCTCATTTCGAAGTCGCTGATCACCCGCGACGCGGAATCCGGCCGCTACCACATTCACGAACTGCTTCGACAGTATGCGCAGCAAAAGCTGGAAGACTCCGCGCAATCGAGCCGGAACGTTCGGGCAACTCATGCCACGTATTATGCGGACTTCATGAAAGATCGCTGGACGGATTTGAAAGATCACAGAATGAAGACAGCGCTGCAGGAAATACAGGACGACATTGAAAATGTCCGGGCGGCGTGGCGTTACTGGCTGGAAGTGCGCAATGGTACAGAGCTCAGGAAGTTCTTTGAAGGCCTGTGGGCAATTTATGAAATACGAAGCTGGTTTCGGCCTGCTGCGGATCTGTTCCGCGAGGCCGGAGAACAACTTCAAGAGGGCGAATCATCCATCGAACTGCAGATCGCTCGCGCCTACGCGCTTGCAATGGAAGGCTGGTTCACCAGTTTGCTCGGATTGCCGCATCTCGGCATCGAAATGGCGCGCAAAAGCCTTGCGATCTTTCGACAGATTGATTCCGGTCAAGATTTATTTTTGGTCTATTCCAGTCTGAACATCAATGGCATTTTCCTGAATCTTTTGGATGAGATTCAGAGTGTGGAAGCAAAAGTTGATCCGTGGAACACAAGGATTCGGAAAGATCTGGATGGCTTTTCTAGCGGTACCAGCCGGACAGATCGATCTTGCTGAAAAAACTGCGGAAGAGGCGGTGGCGATCTTTGAAGAACTCCAGAATCCGTTTGGATTGTCCGTTGCGTCGGCAATTGTCCTGGGTGTAGTGTTTATGGAACAGGGGAAATTTGGGCAGGCAAAAGACGCATATCAAAAAGGACTGCATGCGGCCAGAAGCATCGACTATCGTCGTATCCTTCAACTTGCGTACGACAGCCTGGGCAGCATTGCGCTCGCTGAAACGCATCTCGACGATGCTTATTCCTATTTTCTGAAAAGTCTCAAGATCACTTTCGAAAGTGGACAAACCCGCGAACAGCTTGGTTCCGTACGCGATATTGCTACGGTCTACAAGCTTGAGGGCAAACTCGAAAAAGCTCTGGAGTTGCTTGCCGTTGTTCTGCATCATCCGGCCAGCGTTCAAAATTCTCTCAGCCGGCGCGAAAGTTTGAAGGATGAAGCTGAGCATCTGCGTTCAGAAATTGAAAAGGCGGTCTCGAGCGATCGCTACAACACCGCGTGGAAAAGCGGTCAATCGCTTGAGCTCGGTGACGTGGTAGCCAAACTTCTGAAGGAAAATCAAGATGCGCCAACAATCGATGCTGATATTACTGCAAATCGCCAGCACCGAACAACGACAGGGTGACATTTTTGAAGACGGTGATAACATAACCACTGAGTGAAAATCCCCCTTCTAACCCTCGCCTCATTGATTCTCTTTTTGACTCCCCTTGTCGCGGACGAATGCTTAGAAAACCTTTTGAACACCCAGGTTACCTCTCCGTCAAAACTTCCGCAGAAGGTGAGCGAAGCGGCCAGTATCGTTTCGTTGATCACAAAAGAAGAGATCGAAAAATATGGCTGGACCACAATCAACGAGATCCTCTATCACCAACCTGGCTTTACTCCCTCGCAGGATTACGATCGTCGAACCGTTTCTTTTCGCGGATCGCTCGAAGGATGGAATAACAATCACACGCTTTTGCTGATTGATGGCATTCCCTTTAATGACAATCTTTATGGCAGCGCTTACACATGGGAAATTACGCCGTTATTTCTAGCAAAATCAATCGAAATTATTAGAGGTCCGAGCGCTGCGCTTTACGGTTCTAGTACTTCTAATGGTGTAGTAAGTATTCAAACTGTTTCGGCTTCCGATATCGACGGCATTGCAGAGGCGCAGGTTCGCGCCGGCAGTAGAGGCACGCAAATCTATGACGCAATTGTGGGCAAAGCGATCGATTCCTTATCTATGGTTGTAGGGGTGAATGTATCCAACACCGGTGGAAATGAATACCTGTCGCTGGATGGATCGGGGAGAGCCGATTTCTCCGGGAATCTGCAATCGTTCCCGACACGCGATTCCAGGAGCAGCAACTACCTTTTTACAAAATTAGAAGGAGCGAATCGCTGGAAGGGGCTCTCCCTGCAATTCCACAATCAGTACTGGGACTTCGAGACAGGACATGGCTGGATTTTCATCATTCCGGATTTCGACGAATCGATGAAAGAATCGCGACAAATCCTTTCCGTGAGCTACCAGCCGGTCACAAAAACCAGATTTTCTCAAGAGTACGCGATTCGATACCAGAAACATTCTATCGACTGGAACCAGCGTTATTTTCCAAACGACTCGGAACTGTATCCAGCCGGCTTATGGGAGTATCTCAATACGGATGCGGATGATCTTTTCGCCCGCAGTGAGTTCACCTATGCGTATGCAAACGGATCCACTCTTCTGGGAGGAGTCGAAGCCGACGTTTTTCATTACGATGGCGATAACGAACACCACAGCAATGTGAATCTTGACGGGGACTTTCAACCGGTTCCGGGAAACGCAACGAAGCCGATCCGTCCATGGCTTGAATACATTGAAAATGAGCCGGTTAAAAATGTTGGCATTTATGGCCAGCTCACTTCCGGAAATATTCTGGGTGAAAAGCTCACGGCCACACTGGGTATCCGGTATGACCGTGAATGGTTCGATTATACGGATATCCTTTTGCAAACAAGGCCGAAGAAACATAAATCATTTTCCGAAGTCAGTCCCCGGTTCGGTCTCGTTTACAAAGCAAAAC
>JBKKAT010000268.1:0-3180 GCA_046714535.1 Acidobacteriota bacterium
GTTGAGAAGGACAGCTTCTTTTGGTTTTTCATGATCGGGATCGAGAATCATGCGAAGCCAGAATTTCTGAATCACAGGAAATCGAATTTCCAAACGTTCATCGGGCGCAGCGTCTGTCTGAACATCCCAGGCTTTTCTCCAACGGTAGAAGTATTCCACGATGACTTTCCGCTGAGAACATAGCCCGGAAAATAGATAGGAACCTCGGGAATTGCGAATTTGTTCCCAAAGATTCGTCGTTTGACTGAAGGTTCCATTTTGTCCTTCACAAATTGTTTTCAGATATCTTTGTTGTATGTGAATACAAAAAGAAAAATACACGAAAATTCCCCCGGCAATTGTGAGAAGAACAGTGAAGAGTGCAGTCAATCGAGTTCTGAAAAAGAAAGATTCAATACAGGATACTTTTGCCAGTCGCGATAATCGTAATGCCACCATTCCGGCTCATACACGACAAAACCTTCTGATTCCATTGCAGCGCGAAGGATGTTCCGCACACGCCTGGATTCCTCTGAACCTCCTGAATAGTTGATGTGCGATCGTTCTGTCATTTCATCGTAACCGCCCGGCATTTCCACTTCTTTTCCTGTGTTTAAATCAAACAATGTCAGATCCACTGCGCATCCACGGTTGTGACGGGAACCTTTCGCGGGATCTGCTACGAACTCTTTTTTGTCTGCGGGAGTGGCGTCCCAAAATATTTTCGTGACGGACCACGGGCGATAACCGTCAAAGATCAACAAGCCGTAACCCTGGGGCTGCAGTTTGTGATGAGCGCGAACGAGAGCTTCAGCCGCGGGTCGCTGCAGAAACGCGCGAGCTTGCTTGTATACAGGGCGCCCAAGAAAATTGTTGGAGGTGGAGTAGCGAATATCGAGCCGTAGAGTTGAATCAAGCTTGATAAGCTCTACCAGATCCGGTCGTAGAAAAACGCCCTGTTCTTTTGGCGGACGGGCACATTGAATCGTGAACAGTAGAGCAATCAGCAGAAGCGATGCGCGTAATTTCATGGACTTTCAGTTTACTACAGCGGATGCAGGCGAGACACCTGCGGTCCCCTATGCAGGCCGTAGGCCTGCGCTCCTTGCTTGCGCTCCCTTGCTGGGCGGTGTTGCGGTAAACTTGATCCGTACATGCTCACTTTAATCGCTGATTGTTTCGGCAGAAGCATTTTGTTTCCATTGCGCGAAGATTTTCCGGAAATTCGCGGCGGATCTTTGCCCGATAACACGATTTATCTTCCCTACAAAGGAGTTTCCCGCCATCATTTTTCGATCAGGAAAGATGCTTCCCGGTGGATGCTGCGTGATCTCGGGAGCAAGAATGGAACGATGCTCAATGGAAAACAGATCACAGAAGCCGCGATCAAAACAGGGGATGTGATCCAGGCCGGCATCATTCAGCTAACCGTAAAGTCAGCGCAGCAAGAGGTCCAGCCCTTGGAGTTTTCTGAAACACAATCGCTGCGGCGCGATCCGGAAACGGACCGCGTAGGACATGTGCCGGTTGGTGAAGGCGAGAACGTTTTCACCTTTCAGAAATTGAAGTTTCCGGAAGGTTTTATTGCGGGTAAATCTCCGGCTATGGAAAACGTGCTTCAGAAAATGCAGGCGATTGCGGACAGCGACGTGAATGTGCTTTTGATCGGTGAAACTGGTGTTGGAAAGGAAATGTTTGCGCAAACGTTACACCAATCGGGGAAACGCTCAAGTGGCGCGTTTGTAGCAGTTAACTGTGCGGCGATACCGGTGGATTTGGCTGAAGCAGAGCTTTTTGGAATCGGTGACAAAGTGGCAACCAATGTGAGCCGCAGAAAAGGGAAAATGGTGCTCGCTCATCAAGGCACGCTCTTTCTGGATGAGCTGAGTTCCTTGCCGGAAGGATTGCAGTCAAAGATTTTGCGCGGGATAGAAGATCACGCGATCTATCCGGTGGGGGAGCATCAACCACACATCTCCGATTTTCGCTTGATCGCTGCAACCAATCTGGATCCGAAAGAGCTTATTTCGAAAGGAAAGCTCCGTCCCGATCTCTATCACCGGATCGCAACGGTCGAAATTTTGATCCCGGCGTTGCGGGATCGCAAAGGGGATTTGGAATTGCTCATCATGGGACTTCTTCAGAATCTCTCCAAAAAAGAAGGGAAGTATATTCCTGGAATCAGCCAGCGTCTTTTCGCGGCGCTTCATGAGTATTCCTATCCGGGTAATGTGCGTGAATTGCGAAACATTTTGAGTTCGATGGTTGCGCTTGCGCATCCGGGTGAAGTTCTGGATCTGCATTTGCTTCCCGAAAAAGTTCGCGATCACGACATTGAAGAAGATATGGAAAGAGTCATCCAAACGGATCTTGAAAAAAGTTCGATTCATCTTCATGAAACTGTCGATGAGGTTACGCGTAAGCTTATCCAGCACGCATTGAAACTCCATCAAGGAAACATTACACGCGCTGCGAACTATTTGAATGTGACTCCTTTTGGTATGCGCAAAATGATGAAGCGTCTCGGAATCAACAAAGAATGACTATGGAGCGCCACCTCCGGCCGGCATTATGGACCGTTGGCCTCTGGCCGGCATTATGGATCGCGGACGTCCCGTCCGCAAATAAATGAACATCCTCATCTGGGCGTTAATTTTCCTCTTCTGGTTCCTTTGGGAACTCGCTCTTCGCGTTTTGCTTTACCATCGCACCTGGACTCTTTCGCAAATTCTGTCCTTTACTGCAACGAACCTGGCTTTCGCCATCTGTAGCGCTTTTGTTCTGGGACTGCTTCATGCAGTGCTCCTTAAGCTCCTTGATCGGCAAAAATCACTTTCCAGGATACGTTTGCTTTTTGGCTCACCAGCAGGAATCGCGTTGATCCCGCTCATTGCATTGATGATCCTTGTCCCTTATCGCACACTCGCATTTCGGTTGGATTTATCTGCGTGGCTCTGGTGGATCACAACAATCGTGATTGTTCTTGTTGTTATCTTTGTTTGTGTTTTGGCTGCAATAACCATTGACCGCATGATAATTGCAAAAGGATTTTTGGCTTTCGTCTTGCTGGCTCCGATTCTGATTCTCGTGTGTGTGCCGTTGATACTAAAGAACAAAGCAAAACTGAGCGCCAAAGGACCGGCACGTTATGTTGTACTAATTAGCATCGACACCTTACGTCACGATTATGTCGGCGCTTAT
>JBKKAT010000269.1:0-8324 GCA_046714535.1 Acidobacteriota bacterium
ATCCGTATCAGTGCTGGCCCCTGCAACAAACACATATGTCGTATTAACGTCCCACGCCATGGCTCTAATAGCAAACTAAGCACTGGGGGCCGATCCTCCACGCACCGTCAACTCCTGCGTGGAAGTTCCGCGCGAATCGTCATTGTCGACCGCCTGCAGCGTTACTTGATAATTTCCTGTGTTCTGGTACCTGTGAGTGACTACCTCTCCCACACCGGTTTTACCGTCTCCAAAATCCCATTGATAGCTAGCGATGTTTCCATCCGGATCATTCGATCCCGATCCATCGAAAGTGTAAACAGTATTGACGGCCCCTTTGTCGGGAAAAACCACGAATCGCGAAGTCGGCACTCGATTGTTTAGCACTTCTAATAGATTCGAAGCGCCTCCCAGGCCAACCGTGGTGGTGACCTCCACCGGACGTTTTCCGGCACTCGCGTTTGCGTTCACTTTAAATCGTACTTCTATGGTTGTGGGATTGATGACCGTGAAAGTTTCAACGGTCACTTCGTTGCCCAGGTATACTTGTCGGGCTCCAGTGAAGTTTGTGCCAACAATTGTTGCCACCACTTGTTCCCCGCGACTCACACGGTTGGGTGTGATCGATGTTACGGTGGGTGGTAATAAAGTGGGGCCGGTTACGGAATCTTCACTGCAACTCATATGCAGAATGAGCGAAATTAGACAGAGCGCAAGAATCAGGCCGCGTTTCATATTGATTGGTTCCTCCGAAACGAAGTCAAAATTTGAAAAGCGGGATTATAGCACAGTCGATATTTTTCAGCCTAATTTTATAATTTCCTCTGATTCTGCGCCGGAACTAGACCAAAACAACAACCACTACATATAGTGGTGTCACTCGAGACTGATAGAAATGCTTGTATGTTTTCTGGATTCTGTGTATACTATGTCCCGCTCAAAAATAACCGTCCGGAAAACATGAGCAAAGCAGCAATGACCCAAGAATCCCAAACTTCTTTGAACGATTTTTCATTACTCATTGCTCATAATTCCGAACTAAAAGTATAAAGGAGAGACAAACCCCCCATGGTAACGGTATTCAGACGACCTAACGTAATTGGCAATTGGCCCGAGAATGCGCTGGAAGTATTGCGCATGCGCTATCTCATGAAGGATGAGAACGGCAACATCATCGAATCAGCCGATGACCGGTGTTGGAATGTGGCTGCTGAGATCGGGAAAGCGGAGCTTTCCTGGAAGAGTAAAGAAGAAGCCGATGATATTACCGGCGAGTTTTACAAAATGATGGTGGAACGTAAGTTCATTCCGAATTCACCCACAATGATGAATGCGGGAAAGGGAAATCACTTACAGTATTCCGCCTGTTATGTTTTACCCGTAGAGGATAGTATTGCGGGCATTTTTGAATCAGTAAAAAATGCAGCAATCATCCACAAATCCGGTGGTGGCACAGGTTTTTCATTTTCGCGAATCAGACCTCGCGACGATATGGTATCCACCACAAAGGGTGTTGCATCAGGTCCGGTTTCGTTTATGAAAGTTTTTGACGCTGCGACCGAATCGTTAAAGCAAGGGGGAACGAGGCGGGGCGCAAACATGGGAATTCTCCGGGTGGATCACCCGGATGTAATGGAGTTCATTGACTGCAAGCTTTCGGGGGAAGTCAGTAACTTCAATATTTCTGTTGCGATCACGGATGAATTCATGGGCGCTTACGAACGAAACGAAACGTTTGCTTTGATTTCGCCGAAAACCGGTAAAGAAACCGGAAGGTTGAACGCCCGTGACGTTTTCAAAAAAATCGTAGAGGCAGCCTGGCAAACAGGCGATCCCGGTCTGGTTTTTATCGACAGGATTAACAGTGGCAACTCAAATCCCATTCCGGCGTGCGGTCCGGTTGAGTCGACCAATCCTTGTGGTGAACAGCCGCTCTATCCCTATGAATCCTGTAATCTGGGTTCCATCAACCTGGGTTACATCATTAAAGATGGCGCTCTGGATTACGCGGAGCTGGACCGCATTACGCGGTTGTCTGTGCGTTTTCTGGATGATGTCATTGAGTGCAATCCGTTTCCCTTGAAACAGATTGACGACATTGTAAAGAACAACCGGCGGATTGGTTTAGGCGTAATGGGTTGGGCTGACTTGTTATTTCAGCTGCGAATTCCGTATCAATCCGAAGAAGCAATTGAGCTTGCTCAAAAAATCATGCAGTTCATCGAAGAAGTTTCGCATGATGAATCGCGAGCTCTCGCAGAAGAACGTGGAACCTTTCCGCGCTGGAAGGAATCGATCTATAAAGACCGGTATCCTTTGCGCAACTCAACAGTCACAACGATCGCTCCCACGGGAACGATCAGCATCATTGCCGGATGTTCCAGCGGAATTGAGCCGCTCTTTGGTTTGTATTTCAAGCACCGGTTGGGCTTTGAGTTTTTCAATCCGTTCTTTGAGAAAGTAATGCGCGAAGAAGGTTTCTGGTCTGAAACTTTAAAAGAGCATGTGCGTAAGCATGGAACCATTACGGATACAAATCTTCCGGAAGAGCTAAAGAATCTTTTCAAGACAGCCCATGAAGTACCCCCGGAATGGCATGTAAAGATGCAGGCGGCATTTCAGAAATACACGGACAACGCGGTTTCCAAGACGATCAATTTGCCGAATGGCGCAACTCCGGAAGATGTTGCCGATGCATATTTGCAGGCGTGGAAACTCGACTGTCTCGGCATCACCGTTTATCGTGACGGTTGCAAAGCGATGCAGGTTTTGACTCATGGCACAAAAGCACCGGTTCCCGATATTTTGCCTCTCAAAGACACAATGAAGGGACGTCCGGATGTTCTGACCGGCCGCACCATCAAGGTGGAATCTCCGCATGGAACGGTTTACACCACGATCAATGAAAATGGTAATAACGACGCTTTTGAAATTTTCGTGAACGTGGGAAAGGCAGGATCCGATGTTGCCGCGGATGCGGAAGCGCTGGGTCGCAGCTTGAGTTTGATGTTGCGGATGCCATCCCCATTAAACGCGGATCAACGAGTGGATTTGATCATCCGCCATCTCCAGGGTATTGGAGGTTCGCGCGATGTTGGTTATGGTCCGAAGCGGGTACGTTCCGTTCCGGATGCGATTGCGCGCGCGCTTCACAAGTATCTGGATTCCAGAAAGGATATGCCAAAGGGATCTGAGGTTCAGGATTCCGAATTGCCCCTACCGGGAGGTCTGGCAACAGGAAACCTTTGTATTGAATGCGGCAGCCCCACTGTTAAACAGGAAGGGTGTGAAAAGTGCCACTCCTGCGGCTGGTCCAACTGCTAGTTTGAATTTTTGAGGGGCGCGATTCGTCGCGCCCCTGACTTTTCTCTCCCGGCCTTCTGCTAACATACAACTATGACTGTGATGTTCGATCGAGGTGTATTTACCCTCAGCCTGGATTTCGAATTAATCTGGGGCAGTCAGGATAAATACGGCGAAAAGGGATTTGGCCAGGCGTGTGTCATCGAACGCGAGGTTGTGATCGAACGTTTGCTGAATCTTTTCGTGGAATACGGCATTTCCGCTACGTGGTGCATTGTTGGCCATCTGATGCTGGACCATTGCGTTTGTAAAAACGGAGTCAAGCATCAGGAGATCGTACCTCCCACGCATTCCTGGAATCCTGACTGGTTTGCTTCTGATCCGTGTGGTGATGAAAAAACGTTTCCTCTCTATTATGGACGCACTCTTGTTGAAAAAATTCGTGACTGTTCTGTGCCACAGGAAATCGGAAGTCATTCCTTTTCACATGTAATCTTCGGTGATCCCGGTTGTTCCACTGAGACTGCGCGCACCGAACTTGCTGCGTGTATAGATGCCGCGCGGGACCTGGACATCCAGATGCGTTCTTTTGTATTTCCCAGGAATAGTGTCGGTCATTTGGAAGCACTGCGTGATTTCGGATTCGGTATTTACCGCGGACCAGCACCCCACTGGTCTGAGCGGGTTCCCTCGCAAATTTTACGACGTTTGGCGCGCTTGAGCGCTGTGTTCACTGCGGAAGAGCCGCCCGTAGTTTTGCCGGAAAAAAATACAGAGGGTTTATGGAACATACCGGCTTCGATGTTGTATTTCCCGATGCATGGCGTTCGCAAATTTGTTCCGCTGAATGTCCGGATCAAACGGGCGATCAAAGGTCTCAACGCAGCAGTTCGCCGTAAGAGAATTTTCCATCTTTGGTTTCACCCCACAAATCTCGCAGATCATACGGAGACCATGTTTCAGGGACTCCGAAGGATTTTTGAACATGCCGGCACTTTGCGAGATCGCAATGAGCTGGCTATTCTGCCGATGAAATCCGTCATCCCACAAGAATGACCACACAAAAGTTTTGGACCGGCAAGAAGGTGCTCGTCACGGGAGCCTCATCGGGGCTGGGAGCAGCTCTGGTTGAGGCGCTTGCACCTTATCAAGTTCATTTCTGTTTGCTGAGTAGAAGAGTTGAGCGGATGGAAGAACTGGTGGCAAAATTAGCAGAGAGCGGCAGCATGTTTTGGGTCCGGGCGTGCGATGTAAAAATACGGGAGCAGGTCGAATCCGCGATTGGAGATTTTGTTCACTCCGTGGGCGTTCCGGATGTTGCCTGGATCAACAGCGGGGTGGTGGGGGACACGTCCTTTGCTCATTGGGACTGGAAGATTGTGGAGAATATTATTGACACAAATCTCAAAGGGGCGCTGCATACCGCTTACACCTGTTTGCGATTCATGGTTCCACAAAATCAGGGGACTCTCGTTGCCATCAGTTCGGCGGCCGCAATGCGGGGTCTTGGTGGACGATCCATTTATAGTTTGACTAAAATCGGATTGGCCTACTTCATGGAAAGCATGGCAGCAGAACTTCCCCGAATTCAGTTCACAACAATTTTTCCTGGCTTTGTTGATACACCGGCGAACCGAAACAATCCTAACCGTTTCTGGCTTTTGACTGCAGACATTGCGGCGCAGAAAATGATTCGTGCCGTGGCCAAAGGAAAGCCAGTGTATATATATCCGTTTCCGATGAAGCTTCTTTTCCACGCAATGCGCGCACTTCCGTCGCCCCTTTATCGCGCACTTGCGCAACGAATGATGGGCATCAGCCGCCCCGGCAGATAGCTCTTTAACACAGAGTCACAGAGACACAGAGGAAAAAAGTCTTCAACTCTGTGCCTCTGTGTCTTGTGTTAAGTCTTAAATCGGTCGTCGATTTCGCGCTCTTTGCGGCGTTGTCTGGCTTCTGATTCACCGCGCGCCCAGTAGTACTCGTTGAAATCCGCGAAGCGAATCGTTTTTGCGAGCTGTGGATGCATTGCCTGGATGGCCTTCATCATTTTCTGGCAAACGTGACGATAGCTGGGATGCCCCTGAGGAGTGGTCCGGAGTTCAATCATGTGCATTGCCTCCCGGAAATTCATCCCCATCATCCAGCGAATCTTGTAACCGAACAACACCGCATACTGCGCCATGACCGGATCTAATTCACGTTTCATGAGATCGTAAAGTTCAGCGGATCTACGAAAGCATTCTTCCGCCTTTTCCTGCATCCCGATGGTTCTGAGTTCTTCTTCCATCTCGAATCCCAAACCGCAATGCAGCAGTTGTCGTTCCTGTGTCAGCATCCTGTGGCGTTGCAAGTCGCGGTAAGCGCCAAAGTCGGCTTGAATATCGAAGGTCAACGGATAACCCGTTTCCAGGGCGCGTCCTGGACGACTTCTCCGATGAATGCGGTTTCCCGTGTACGCTTCCAGAATCATCTCTTTCTTATCGTACGATATTTGTCGTACTATATTCAGTAACTGCCGGAAAGGATGTTTGCTGTAGGGATAAAGAGATGCCGCCAGTGTAGAGTCGAACAGCATTTCCGGATTTTCGGCAATGGGCAGGAGAACACAATCCTGTTCGGTTTCCGGCGGAACCGCCCGCAGTAGTTCTTCGGCCACTTTCCTCATCTGCTGTTCCCGTGCAACCGTGTACTCGTCCCGCTTCGCGCGTTTCACAAACTTCGGGATGATCTTGTTCAGTTCCGCGTGCGCTTCGGCTGCTCGCCTGTTGCATTCGGGCAGGTCGTGACTGTACAGCCGTGTGAGCAAGCTTTGATAAAAACGCCCGTTTCCATACAGTCCCACGTTGGTGAGTGTCGCCGCAGGCAACAACCCCCGCAGAACATCACACGCTTTCGTTTTCAAATCTGCGTTATACGTCATCCGAAACTGCTTCTGGTAGACCTCTGAATCCATTGCAGCGTACTTTTCCGCCCCTTTACCCCGGATGTCATATTCAGCTTCTTCTAAAGATTTCAGCCGGCGAAAATATTCTGTCAGTGTATCCACCGCGCTCGCATAAGTGTCAAAAATAAAATCCATGGTGCGCACGTATTCAGAACCAATCACGCTATTTAGAATCTCTTCGCCACGGTAGTATCTGTATTTTCCTTCGGCATCTTTCTGGTAGTAGAAAACGTATCGCGTGGATTGTTCGATAGGAGAACCTCCGATCCGGCAATCCTCCACGATCTTGGTCACAAGATTCGAAATTTGTTCCAGTGCTAAATGAGCACCTTCGAGCTCGCCGACACTGTCATCTCCATATTCGTTCAGTATCCGTTCAATCAGTTCCTGCGTCCTGCTTACGTTCAGCTCTCCATCCTTCAAGAACTCTTTTAGCAAGGTGCGACGCAGCCCGGTAAGGGCACGGCTGTAGCGCGCGTAGATCGGCCCAGCGAGTCCAGGAATGTTTACACAAAAAGTATCTCCGGTTGCGTTGGTCACATAGCGGGAGAGTATTTCGATCTCTTCGGGAGTGAATTCATCAGTCATAAAAATTGGCTCCTGTGCGGGCTAAAGCCCGCCACCTCCAATGCCGGCTAAAGCCGGCGCTCCTTACAAATCCACTGTCTCCAAATAAGTGGGAACATGGACATTCCAGCCGTAACTTTCGCGGATTTTTTCCGCAAGGCTTTGACTTGCCGAAGATTCCCCATGCACCAGGAACACTCTTTCCGGTGGATGCTGAAAGTTTTGCAGCCACTGCAAAATCTCTTCGTAATCGGCATGGCAGGATAATGCATCCAAATATTCAATCTTTGCTTCGACCGGGTAATGTTTGCCATGGATTTTGATTTCTTTGATTCCCTCTACCAGCAATCTCCCTTTCGTTCCTTCCGCTTGAAATCCAATGAAGAGTACTGTGTTGCGATGATCACTGATTCTGCGTTTCAAATGATGCAGGATCCTCCCGGCGCTTGCCATCCCGCTTGCTGAAATGATGATGCAGGGCTGGGTTCTTGTATTCAGGCTCATAGAATCCTGCACGGTCCGTAACGGATGAACTCTGTCCCATTCGAAGGGAGTATCGTCTCTCGCCTGGAGATGTTCTAATTCTTTAGAAGAATCGGACCGGTGATGATTGTAAACAGCCAATGCGTTAATCGCCATGGGACTGTCCACAAATATCGGAAGGTTTGGTATCTGGCCATTCTCTTCCAGGTTGCGGAGCAAAAACAGCAATTCCTGCGTTCTGCCGATGGAAAAGGCAGGCACCAGGACCGTTCCGCCATTTGCCACAGTTCGCTGGATCAGCTCAGCCAGAACTATTTTGACATCGACTCTTTGATGCAGACGGTTTCCGTAGGTGGATTCCAGCACCAGGTAATCCGCCGAACGAACTACATCAGGCTGTTTGATGAGAAATTGCGAAGGTCTGCCAAGGTCGCCGGTGAAAAGGACAGTCTTGTCGCGATAACGGAATTCAATCATGGCGGAACCCAGGATGTGTCCCGCGCGCAGAAAACGAAAAGAAAGATCCCGCGACAACTGGACCGTTTTGTAATATTCGAGCCCCTGAAGTTGTTCCAGAACTCTTCTTGCGTCTTGCTCTGTATATAAAGGAAGGGCAGGATCGTGCCTTGTATATTTCTTTTTATTTGCGAAGGCCGCGTCTTCTTCCTGGATATGACCCGAATCCGGCAAAAGCAAAGAAAGCAGGTCTGCTGTGGCCGGCGTGCAAATGACTCGGCCGCGAAAGCCAAGTTTTGCAAAGCGTGGCAAAAAACCTGAATGATCAATATGCGCATGCGTTAGAATAACGGAATCTACAGCAGCCGGCTCGAAGGGAAGATCGGCCCAGTTTCGTTCTTTCCAGATTCGTGGGCCTTGAAACAATCCGCAATCAACGAGAACTTTTTTTTCCGGTGTTTCAAAAAGAAAGCGGGAACCGGTAACCGTTTGTGCTGCACCAAAAAAACTAATTTTCATTTTTTTCACAGAAGTTAACAAAGAGAACGAAGGAAATTAAGAGTCTTTGTTTCCTTTGTTATCTTCTGTT
>JBKKAT010000270.1:0-9351 GCA_046714535.1 Acidobacteriota bacterium
GTTGGAGCCGCAGCTGCAGATTCTCCCTTTTCACCAGTTCTGGACGCAGTAGGAGCTGCCGTGTTAACTGTTGCAATCTTGTATGATTTCGCTCAATGGATGGAGGTGAAGAGCGAATATGTACACCTTGCCGACGCTAAGAAGCAGGAAGAATATTTGAAGCACGCACGAGATGTGGCAAGCTTGAGAGAACAGCTCGAAGAATTGCAGGAGCGTAGAGAAAAAGCTAAGAGACGGAATACCAAAAAAAGGATTGAGGAAGAAATTGAAGACATTGAGGAAATGATCAAGGGACATATAAAGGAAATGGAGCAGAAATGGCCAGGTTGTCCGAAATAGGTGGATCGTCCATGAGAAGCAGGAAACGGCTCGACGAAATCACTGAGTTGGTTTCAAGGGACTTGTATCTTACACCTTTCAACAAAGTTCTTAGAAAAGTGCGAAGACTTTCACTGAGCAATAGAAATCGTCTTCTAGAATTACTTAAAGACGAACTGCGCACACAATCCTTCAGTAAGGAAAGCGAAAGAGTAAGTCTGGCCAAATTATTAGTCGCAGTGTACCCACTTTCACAAAAGCTCATAGAAGGGTCACTTTTTTCCAAGCGCGGAAAAAACATGCGTGAATTTCATTTTTCAATGTTTTGCTATTTGGATCACATACGAGAACTCAGGCCAGGATCAGTGCCGCGTATATGTCGATTAATAGGAAAATATATGGAGCAATCACCGCGGAATGATACGGCAATGGCCACTTGGATGGCAGGAGATTTGTTGGGAGATCATTTACCCTTAAAAAACGCTTTGCCAATTCTGGCAAGAGTAAGCCAAAAGGCACCGCACTCTCATATACGAAAGGCAGCTCTTCACGGTCTTTCGCACGCGCTCAACCGTTCAACTAAATCTGGTCAATTGTTAGAGATTAAGAATTTGCTGACAAAGATTTCCGCAACCGATAGCAATGCATCCGTACGTAGGTTAGCAGGTAGGGTACTAAAACGGACTGAGATCTAAAAGGTTTTTTTTCAGTACGCTACCCGCGCATACGCGCGGTGGATGAACTAATCCCAGTCAATGTTCCCCCGACATTCGAGTGGGCAAACAAATTGGACGATTACGATTTATCGACAAAGAGATCCTGCCTGACTACGCAGAGGACCTGAAGAAATGAATCTTGTGTCAAGAGGCGTTGGTTATGCCGAGCTCAGCATAATCAACGCCCGATGACAACGGGCCGCCCGGATGATTGACCACATGCAGGCAGAAGGAATTGTCGGTCCCGCAGACGGCAGTCGCCCGCGCGAAATTCTGGTGAAATCGGATTACCTGGAAAGAATGCAAGTGTAAGTTAATCGTGGATCGTAATCGTGATCATGATCGCAATCTTAATCTTAAATCACTGAAGTGATGATCATGATGTACGATCACGATTCGCGATTAGCTACGCGCGCGTAATGCCTTACGAAGCCCCTCTTCATCTACTCTGAGCTTAAACAGTTTCCTATCCTCCAGAAAAATCACCGGTATTTCTTCGTGATATTTTTCGTACGCTTCCGGGTCCTGCTCAATGTCAATCACTTCCACCGTTGCATCAAACTCGGGCGCCACATGATCCAGGACTGACTTTGCCTCTTCGCACAAGTGGCAATCCTTTTTGGAATAGATGCGCAATAGCAACTAGATTCTGGTGTAAGAAGGGAGATGAGGAGATGAAAAAAGGGATAAGGGGACAAGAAAAAGAATTACGAATCCAAATTTTATCTTCATATCTCCTGGGCTATCTCCGAATCCCCTCAAATTTTGGCGACGACTTCTACGTAATTAGAAGTGTTGTATCGTTGCTGGAAATCATGCTTTTCCCGCAAATTCCAGGTGGAAAGCATCGCGAATAGAAGTACGAAAGCGCAGGCGTAAGGAACCAGCATATCGAGTGTCAGGGGAGGCCTTTCTTTCCGGATGCTTGGAAAAATTTCTACAAATGTGGAGCGCGGCAACCGGTAATTTTGAATGGCCGCGGGCATGCATTCTTCGCGAAAATCAGCAAGCAAAGCGAGTGTTTTACAGAATTGATCAAGCTCAGCGCTGCAGAGATCACAGAACTTAAGATGTTCGTGAGCTTGCAGCCTTTCCGCTTCCCCAAGCACACCATCGACATAATCGGAAAACCGGACTTGCACCGACTTACACGATACGAATTCTTTAGAATAGATCCTTGACAGCATCTTTCATCTCCTGTCTGGCGCGGGCGAGACGCGACTTGACCGTTCCAATGTTCAATTCAAGAGCTGTGGAAATCTCCTGATAGCTCAGCCCTTCCAGATCGCGCAGTACAAGGATCGCACGATGATCCGGACGCAGTTTACGAAGCGCCACGTTGACGCGACGGCAACGCTCGCTCATCGTCAGCGACATTTCCGGATCAGGCAAAGAATCAAACTTTGTTTGAGAGATGCCCTCTAATCCCATGAAACGATCCTTTAACCGCTGATACCACCGTCTCTTTTCGTTCAAAACGGTGTTCAAAGTAATTCGATAGATCCAGGTCTTCAGTGAACATTGATTCTGAAAGCGAGGCAGACCCCGAAAAACCTTGATGAAGACGTCCTGACAAATTTCTTTTGCTTCTTCCAGATTCCCCAGGTACCTGTAAAGAAAACGGACAATCGGTCGCTCAAACTCGGCCACGAGAACTTCAAAAGCCTTCTCGTCACCGGCTTGAAGCTCATTCACAAAGGCGGCCTGACTTCGAACCGCTGCGCTTTGCTCGTCCACTTCAAAAGTGGCAATCGGTAAGGAGGCAGCCTTGCTAATTGGGCTCATGTTCACTTCCGTTTAGCATTAGACACACGGTTTTAAGAAGAGTTCCATTACTGATAATTCTAACGCTTTTCTTGCTAAAAAGAGCTATTGATACCACAAAAAAACGGATTTAGTTTGCGTTGGGGTCGATGGGGCGGAGATGCCCGAAATTTGCAGTCAGTTTGAGGACGGATACGGCGCCGGCCAATTGTTCGTCGACGGCGACGGCACGAAGATAGGCATCGTCCAGTTCCAGCAGTCGCCGCTTCTCATCGATATCTAAAGGAAGGATGCTTGCGACCAGATTGGCGATTTCAATCAGGTCTGAATCCTCAACCATAGACACGTCCCAATTTTGCATATGTTTTGCGAAAACATTGAAGTTCTTGAGCAAGGATTTTTTTACCGCATTTACTTCGCTTTCCTCAGCTAAGATCTTGTCCGGCAAAATGTGAACCCGAACTTTGCGATACGGTATTTCTTGAACCGTTTCCACTGCTCTGACCCGCGTGATTCCGCGCAAAACAATATTGAATCTCCCTTCCGGCAGGTTCTCAACGGAGGCGAGTTCTCCTGCGCAACCGATCGAAAAAATGGGGGGATTTCCGTAGTAATCGTCCTGCCACCCAGGTCGAAGTAGAAACATCCCGATCATTTGCTGAGTCTCAATGGTGTCTTGAATCATTTCGCAATAACGGGGCTCAAAAATGTGGAGAGGTAAATTCGTATGAGGAAAGAAAACAACGTTTGGGAGCGGAAAAACCGCTATGACGTCCGGTTGCATCTAGTTTGTCATCTTGTAGCCCAAGAAGATGAGAATGCCCAGACCAAGCACAGTCAAAATCAGCATGAATAGGAGAAAACCAATCAAAGTATCTGGAACATCTTCCAGAGCACCCATGACCTTTTCCCGGGCTGACGAGATTTTTGCTAGAATTTCAGCCATTTTTGACAACGTGCCTCCATCGAGTATTTCAAGGTGCCAAGATTATAGTATAGAGTCTGAAAAATTCAACGATGGCGAATGATCAACCGGTCCTGCCCTGAAAGGATGTACTCTATGCTTCGCCACGTGATTTTGCGCGTAAAAATCGTCGACAGTAGTATCGCAAAATTACACAATCCGACAACGGGACCGATCATCCAGAAGTAAATTCGTTGCCGCATAGAGACTTCACGGACAGCAGCAACACAACTGCAGCGAATGTCAGCTTTCAACGACTGGATGAGTTGGAGAGCAAGAAAGGAGGGCCAAAAATAAACCGGGAAGAAAAAACCGCTTCCAATCCAGGCAATCCAGAGGGAATGAAAAATGAAAGCTGCGATCCAAAGTCGCGGGTAATAAATGCGCGTGATCAGAAGCTGCCGAAAACTCCAGCGCAAAAAATCTACGAGCCGGATTGAATCGTGCGTGAAAGTCAGAGCGCCCGGCACAAAATTGACCCGTCTTTTTGAACATTGCATCGCTTTGGTCAAACTGTAATCATCACTCAGGGAACCCTTCCAGAAATCTTTCACGCGTGAAATCTGAAAAGCCTCCCGAAAGATCGCAGTGGCGCCACCCCATGCAAAGTTCTCTTTGCTGTTTTCCTTGTAGAGGGTCAAGATGCTGGAATTCCAGGCTGCTCGCAAAACGGAGCCGAAATTCTTGCTGTTCGTGAACCATCTGTATCCGGTTGCAGCATGCGCAGGTTCCTGGAGAAGTCGCGAAACAAGATTGCGCAGCCAATCCGTTTTCACTGAGCAATCCGAATCAACGAACGCAAATACTTCATAATCGCTGGAGAGTTGATCGATCGCATATTGCAAGTTATGCACCTTCTGGCCCGAATCCTTTGCTTTTCCGGCCATCAGAATCTCGCTTGAAGCAAACTCCTGAAGAATGGGAAGAACAGGATCCCGGTCAGAATCCACAATGAAGAATATTTTGAAGTCCGGATAGTCCTGTGCAAACCAGGAACGAATATTCTCACGGAGATCCGATTCTATTCCCTTGCAGGGAGCCAACAATGCAACTTTCGGCCAGTGGCTAACGTGCTGTTTCGCCGGATTAGAAATTTCGCGGTGAAAAAAACGACGAAACCGAATGACCCGTACAAGCGAGAATAGCCCCTCTAGAAACAGGACTGCTGTAAGGATGCACCAGACCCAAAACATAAAGTGCTTATACTAGCATTATGTTTGTGAAACTTCTTTTGGTTTTCATTTGTATTTTCTCTCAAGCCGGATCCAGTCAGGATCGCGAAGAGCATCTCAGCAACATACGTCAACTGACCTTCGGCGGCGAAAACGCTGAAGCATATTTCTCAGAAGATGGAGCGGAACTGATCTTTCAATCCACACGCGACGATTATCCGTGTGACCAAATCTTTAGAATGAAATCGGACGGCTCAAACGTGAAAAAAATTAGCACGGGAGAAGGCCGCACGACGTGCCCTTATTTTTATCCGGACAATAAGCGGATACTCTACTCGTCCACGCATCGCGAATCCCCTAACTGTCCTGTCCCCCCGGATCATAGCCGCGGTTACGTATGGGGGCTCTATCCTTACGATATCTATGCGGCGGATCGCGATGGTACGAACGTTCAGGTTCTATTCGCTTCTCCCGGCTACGATGCGGAAGCGACAATCTCTCCGGACGGCAAACAAATCGCTTTTACATCGGACCGCGACGGTGATCTTGAACTGTACGCAATGGATTCCAATGGAACAAATGTGCGGAGACTCACGAATTCCCCCGGCTACGATGGCGGAGCATTCTTCTCTGCCGATTCGAAAAAGATCGTTTGGCGGGCTCGCCATCTGGAGGATCCGCAAGAACGAAAAGATTATCAGAATCTCCTGCGTGAGCACCTCGTCAAACCGTCACAGCTTGAAATTTTTGTTATGAATGCGGATGGAACCGGCGCGCAACAGGTTACTCGAAATGGAGCGGCTAATTTCTGTCCGTACTTCCATCCCGATGGAAAGCGGATCATTTTTGCTTCAAACATGAACGATCCAGCGAAAAGAAATTTCGATTTGTACCTGATCGATATCGATGGAACGAATCAAAAGCAAGTAACTTTTCATCCGGCGTTTGACGGATTCCCGATGTTCACCCGAGACGGAAAACGGCTTGTTTTTGCGTCGAACCGGGATGCAAAAGTCCGGGGTGAAACCAACATTTTTATCGCTGATTGGGCCGAAAGCGCTCCCACAATTGACGAATCAAAGATTCGCGACCATGTGGAATTTCTTGCCTCCGATAAAATGAAAGGACGTCTCACCGGAACGCCCGAGGCACGGAAGTCTGCCGAATACATAGCCGGCGAATTTCAAAATGCCGGACTGCAGACGGCGCCCGGGCTCAACTCCTTTTACCAGCAGTTCGAATTCATATCGGGAGTAAAACTCGGGTCTACGAATACTTTAGAACTGTAAACCAGAACCGGCAAAAAATCTTACACGCTGAATACGCATTTCACACCTGTTGGATTTTCGGATGATGCCAAACTCGCCGATGTTCCGGTGATATTCGCCGGGTATGGAATCCGTGCTCCCGATCTCAAGTATGACAATTACGAAGGGATCGATGTCAAAGGAAAAGCCGTTGTATGCTACCGGTTCGGTCCTGAAGGGGACGATCCGAAGAGTCCTTATTCACAGTATTATCCACTCCGCCATAAAGCGATGATCGCGCGCGAGCTCGGAGCTGTTGCGATTCTGACAGTATCGGAAAGCGAAAAAGAAGACGAGCTTCTTAAATTGCGCCGTGATTCCAGTTTCGGCACTTCCGGGATTCCCGTTCTGAGCATCAAACGAAGCGTTTTTCTGGAATGGATAAAAATGGCGGGACTGAAATATCCGGAAAAGTCCGATCCGCACGCGGCAACGAACTTCGATCTGCCCGGAGTGCAGATTTCAGTAACAACAAACATGATACGGGAGAGATCGAAATCGGATAATGTGCTCGGGTGGTTGTCCGCAAAAACTCCTACAAAAGAAACTCTCGTGGTCGGCGCTCACTATGATCATCTGGGCACAGGTACGGAAGGTTCCCTTTCATCGAAATGGGGAGTGGTTCACAATGGCGCCGATGACAACGCATCCGGTGTTGCCGGTCTTCTGGAAATGGCGCGCTTCCATGGCAGCCGAAAACATCAGCTTCAACGGAACGTGCTCTTTGTTGCTTTTGGCGGTGAAGAACTCGGTGTACTTGGGTCCGGCTACTTTGTGAAGAATCCGGTGATTCCGCTGCAGGATGTAATCGCCATGCTAAACATGGACATGATTGGAAGATTGCGCGATAAGAAACTGGTCGTGGGCGGCACAGGAACTTCTCCCGCCTGGAAAGAGATGCTGCAGGCATCCAATCAAGATGGCTTGAAAATAACTTTCAATGAAGATGGTTATGGTCCCAGTGACCACTCGATGTTTTACGCAAAAAATATTCCGGTCTTATTCTTCTTCACGGGAGCCCATGCTCAATACCACAAACCGGAAGATGATACTGCTCTCATCGAATACAAAGGAATGGTGAAGGTTCTGAATTATGTTTCCCGGATCGTGGAGAGAATCATTGCAATGCCGTCAAAACCGCAATTTGCAAAAGTGAAATCTAACGCGCAAGCAAGCGGGGCCGGTGGGTTTCGCGTCTATCTGGGAACGATTCCGGATTATGCGGCAGAGGTGAAAGGCGTCAAGCTGACCGGCGTACGGGAAGGCAGTCCTGCGGAAAAAGCAGGAATTCGAGAAGGAGATATCATCGTTGAGTTTGGGGGACAGCAGATTCAAAATGTTTACGACTACACGTACAGGTTGCAACAGCACAAACCAGGAGATGTTGTTACCGTTGTGGTGCTGCGGGAAAATAAAAGGACGTCCCTGCAAGTAACTTTGGAGAAACGTGCCTCAGCCGAATAGTGGGCCGTAGGTGATCTGGAGCGCAGGCTGTATGGAGCGCAGGCTGTATGGAGCGCAGGCGTCCCGCCGGCATTATGGGCCGCAGGCCTCTGGCCTGCTCCTATTAGTTCTCTTCTTCCGGTTCTTCCGCAGTTTCCTTCTGACCTTTCTCCAGCTCTTCGATCTGCTCTTCCACCTTTTTCAGTTCCGTTTCTTTCAACCGTTTTTCCCGGTATTGTTCGCCGGTGTTGCTGGATCGAGCACCACTTTGCTGAATCGCGTCGGACGCTTCCTGAACTTCGCGGATCAATTCGGATTTTTGCTGCTTCAGCTGTTCCAATTGAGCATTCGACTGATCTACAGCCTCTCCCACGGCTGCTGCAGGTTCATCCTTACTTTCTGTTGCCGGTTCTTCCACAACAGGCGTATGAGATTCTATTCCCAGACTACTCTTGATATCTTTGACATCCTTGTTCGTGAGAACTTTTCCCTTCTTGCCTTCTTTGGCAAGCGCTTCACGGCGGGCCTTCTCTTTTTTCGCGAGTTCACCCAGATCCTCAGCCCACACGGAGAACGCAAAAAGCACCGTGATCAATAGAAAAAACATCTTTTTCATAGCAAACCACCCTCTGGTGTAATTATACAATTTTTTTGGACAACGATGCTTCGATTAGCGCCATTTTGAGCACTTCGGCCAGGTGCAAAGGACGTTTCCGCGTGCTTTGAAGTATCTGTTCCCGGCAACTAAAGCCATTGGTCAGAATCAAGGTGTCTTCGGACGTTTGCCGGATAGCAGGAGCCAGCGCCCGTTCTGCGCATTGGATCGAAACATTGTAATGATCCTTCTCAAATCCAAAGGAACCGGCCATTCCGCAACACCCGGAATCAAGGATTTCAAAATCCAGACCCAGTTTTTTCAGCACCGCTTCCTCTGTTTTGGTTCCCATGATCGAACGCTGGTGGCAATGAATATGAACGATTGCTTTGCGATTCAGTGCAGGAAGCCGAACGTCTTGAACATTGAGAAACTCACTCAGCAAGAAGGTGCGTTTACGCAGATTTTCAGCCGCTTCGTTGCCTGAAAACAAATTCACCATTTCATCGCGAAATACGGATAAGCATCCTGGTTCGAGTCCGACCACCGGTATGTCATCCCCAAATTCATTCCGGAGACTGCCGATCGTTCGCGCCAATACTTTCTTCGCGCGATCCAGCATTCCATATTCATACAGTGGCCTGCCGCAGCACAGAATTTGCGATGGAATCACAACTTCGAAACCAAGCGATTCGAGAACTTCTACAGATGCTTGCGCAATCTCAGGGTAGTAGAAATTGTGAAAAGTATCGATCCAGAGGAGGAGACGTGAACCGGTCGTTTTTGGCGGGGACTTGCGGGACACAAACCAATCGCGAAACGTCTGCGCGGCGATGCGTGGAATTTTGCGTTCAGGAGCAATGCCGCTAAGAGATTTCATCCAACCGGCGAATGGATCCGTTTGCGAAAAAAAATTAGCCAGCCAGGGAGCCACAGCGGCCATGCGGCTCCACCAGAAAATTAAACCCATAACATATGCAGAAACCGGGCGTGCGCGTCCTTCGTAGTAGTGCGAAAGAAACTCTGCTTTGAAGGATGCCATGTCTACACAAACAGGGCAAACGCTTTTGCA
>JBKKAT010000271.1:0-5512 GCA_046714535.1 Acidobacteriota bacterium
GATTTACGATATGGGAAACGGTTGATTTTTCCAGCGCCGATCCGATCGCGTCCGCAATTCTTTTCTGAGACTCGCGGAGATTCGCCGTTTGCACGTCGGAGGCACTCATGGTGAATACTGCCGTCGCATTCTGAAATGCATTCGACAGAAAAGCTGCATCCTCCGCAGAACCCGATGATGTTTCAGCACCCAACGCCTCAAGCTCTTTCAAACGTTGAGCATTTCTTGCAATCGCCCGCACTTTCTTTCCTTTCTTCAACAATTCTTGAACGATGACTTTTCTAATGTTCCCTGTTGCTCCAATAATTGCGATCATGAAATCCTCCTTGATAAAAAAATAACCGCCAGGATGACAAAACGCCAAGAATTTTTCCTAAATTAAAAGAGAAGGAGGAACGTTACGTGAAAAGAGTATCAATGATTTTAGTTTGTTTACTCTCTTTGGCGACTTTCCTGGAGTCAGCTGACTTTTCCAAACAACTTTTAGAAATCATGCAACTGGTTGATGAAAAAAAATATCCGGAAGCGATCTCCGGTTATGAAAAATTTTTAAAGAAAGCTCCGCGATCTCTTCAGGGAGCAGTACAGTTTGAAATTGCGACCTTACGCGCGGGATTGGGACAGAAGGATCGTGCACTATCAGACATGGAACAGGCGATTCAGTCCGGTTTTGATGATTGTCTGGCTGCCATCCAGTATGACGAGTGGAAGCAGTTTAGAGCGGATGCACGATTCATTGGCCTTTTTGGAAAAGCGCAGATTTCAGAAGCAGATTTAAATGAGTTACATTGGCTCAAAGCCGAAATTGAACATGTGAATCATGACACCCGGATGATGATTACGGAGAACACAAACCGGAAGGACACAAATTTTACCCTGATTCCACAGTCACAGATTCCTGTTCGTCCGACAACATCTTCCGGTGTGCTTTTCAACCGGGAGATTTTGAATATGATGCACGGTGTACAGCGCGAGTTCGTGATGCAGTCTGATACGGCCAGAATAGAACATGTTGCTTCTATGGCAATCATTTCAGGAGGAACTTCCAGCGAACAAATACTCGAATCTTCCCGGCTGGCGAATCACGCTGCGGAAGAAAGGGAGCGGGCGATTCAGAGCCGCAAATTTTTGCTTCCTGCTTCCATTGGCGCCACGCCGCGATCCTGCAACGAGTGGAAATAACTCGAGCAGCGCCGCACAGCCGCGAAGACGCTGAGAAAAAAAACAGGAGATAAAACGGATCGAAATCTCCTGGTCTCTTTTGTTTGCGGCTTCTGACACGCTGCGTCAGTGTGATGACCTTTGCTTGCGCATCGGCAGAAGTTTGCGTTACGCTAAGTTGTATGGATGCATTAACGCGCTGGAAAGAAATGACGAAAGATCTTCAATACACCGAAGATTTTGAATGCCCTCATTGTCATAAAGGAGTACTCCATTACACGACAATAGAACCCTATCCTGTCGGAATGGACGAACAGGCAAGGAAACAGTACCGGAGGATGTCCATCGAACAGTGCGGAACGTGCAAGACAAAATTCATAAGACCGTACGATTGATGCGAGTTGAATTTGTTGGAGTCGGGGAAGCCTTTGACGAAAATCTTCCTAACAATTCACAGATCCTTCAATGGCAGAATTGCCGGCTCTTGATCGACTGTGGTTACGCAGTTCCCCATGCACTCTGGAAAACGCATCCGGATCCTGAATACCTGGATGCCATCTACATCAGTCACCGCCATGCCGATCACTATTTCGGGTTGCCTTCGGTTTTGGTGAGGCTTGCTGAAGATAAAAGAGAGAAACCGCTTCTGGTTCTTTCTGCTGAAATATCAACTTTACTGGAAATGATCGAGTACGCCTATCAAGGGATCCTGCCGAAATTGAAATATGAAATCGAATTTCACGAGGTGAAATTGGATGAGCCTTTTACCTTTCGGGAAGCGCGCTTCGAATTTGCGGTCTCGTCTCATCCGGTCAAGAATTTTGCAATCGCAGTTTTTGCTGACGGTCGAAAATATGCCTACAGCGGAGATGGAGATTTCAATCCCCACACCAGAACTTTGTATCGTGGCTGTTCCTTGCTTGTTCATGACTCATACGCGTTCGGTTTCGAAGTGCGTGGGCACGGGCAAATTTCCGAGGTCGTCAGGATGGCGGAAGAACAAGGAGTCGAGCGTTTGGCGTTGACCCACATCCAGAGGAATGTAAGGAGAACGAAGCTCTCCGAAATACGAGATTTGGTCCGGCATTCCTCCATCGATGTGATCATTCCTGAGCCCGGTGACGTATTAGATGTATAGAGGTGATCCATGGCAGATAAAAAAGTTGACTTGCTGAAGGATTTTAAGAAAGTAAACAAAAAAGTTATCGAAGTAAAAAAGAAACGAAAGGGAAAGAAAACGTCGTCCAAATAATAGCTTTGCGCCCTGGCGTCTTCGCGTTAAAATGCTCCTAACATGAAACGACCTTCTATCCTGGCTTTGACGTTTATCTTTTTGAGTTGCATCGCGTTCGGGCAGGAACAAGTGCTGCTAAACGCGAATTTTGATGATGCGGACTTATCCGGCTGGAAAGTGGCCGGCGATCTCTGCGTTGCCCCTTCCTTTTGTGCCGGGGAAGCTCCCGGAAAATACTGGATGGCTTTCAGCACCAACAACGAAGAGGACTCCATCACCATGTGTGGCGCCAATTCTGTCGAAGGTCTGGAGAGTGTGCTTCGTTCCCCCAGTCTGGCATTCAACGGAAAGCCATCCCGGATCCGCGTCGATTTTAAGGTGAAATTCCTGACAAACGAAAACACATCGACTGACCTCGGTAATGATACTTTTCTCGTTCGTTTGCTCACCGTAGGAGGGCCGGTCGTGCTGGCAGCTTTTGATGATTCAGGCGCTTCACCGGAATCAAAAAATCTGATCATTCGGGGTGAAACGCATTTTCGGGAAAGCAAATGCAATCCAACCTGGAAATATGAAACGGGGCTGCTACACGTATCGTACTATCGTTCCTTTAGAGAGCCATTCCGCAGTGCAATGGGGTCAGGCCCGCTCGCGATTGAATTCTCACTGAGCAATCATTTCGATAAAAACTTCGATTCGGCTGTGGTCATCGATGATGTGCGCCTGAGTGTGCACCAATAATAAACAGACAGAATTAACAAAAGATAACAAAGAGAACAAAGATTTAAACCTTCGTTTCCTTCGTTATCTTCTGTAAGAAAAACTATGAATCGACCCGGTTCGCGCGTCGTTGTGGAACGTCTGGAAAGCCGGATACTGCGGTCCAATCCTCTGGGAGATCCTTTTATCCGGGATTTGCCTGTCTACCTGCCACCATCATACTATAATAGTAATACGGAGTATCCGGTGCTTTTATGTCTTTCCGGATTTACCGGAAGCGGATGGTCCTGGTTCAACTTTCAGGCATGGAACCCCACGATTGATGAACGGATGGACAGCCTGGTTGCGTCCGAAATACCGGAAATGATTCTCGTTTTTCCTGATTGTTTTACGCGTTACGGAGGCAGCCAGTATCTCGATTCGCCGGCTGTGGGAGACTACCGTTCTTATTTGACCGAAGAGGTATTGCCTTTTGTGGATCAAATGTATCGAACGAAGAAAGACCGGCGCTTTCGGGGAGTTCTGGGGAAATCGAGCGGAGGCTTTGGTGCAATTTCGCTCGCGATGGAACATCCGGAACTTTTCTCTGCGGTGGCCTGCCATTCGGGTGATATGTACTTCGAATACTGTTACATTCCGGATTTCCCCCAGGCCTTTCGCTTACTCCAGAAGCAGGGGGGCCTTCAACAAATTCTGGAGAAGTTTGATCAGATTCCAAAAACGGGAAAAGAGGATCATGCCTTACTGAATACGATTGCAATGTCCGCGTGTTATTCGCCGAATCCGGAGAATAAAGTTTCACTTTTTGATCTTCCCATCGATGAAGAAACGGGAAAAATGCGAGACCGGATCTGGAAGAAATGGAAGAAGCTGGATCCCGTGGAAGTAGTGAAAACCAAAGGCAAAAATCTCAGTGATTATGGACTCGTGTACATCGATTGCGGCAACCGGGACGAGTTCGGTCTAATGGTTGGATCGAGAATGTTTGTGAAAGAGCTAAAGAAGCTTGGGATTCCTCATTCCTATGAGGAATTCGAAGGTGGGCATTTCAATATCCAGCACCGTTACGACGCTTCACTCCGCAAGATGGCCGAATACTTCGCGGGTTTGGCCTGACGCAATAAACGCAACAGACGCGTGACGCGAAGACGCTAAACAGCTACTTTGATGTCGCTGCCTTCCACTTGAACGTCGTATTTTGTGAGCTTTGCCGCGGGATTAAAGGTGCTTTGACAGGTAGTTACATCGAATGACCAGCCATGCCACGGACAGGTAATGACATTTCCTTCGAGTTCCCCTTCTCCAACCGGCCCGCCACGATGCGGGCAAACATTCTGGAATGCATAATAATTTCCGCTCAAATTCCAGATGGCGATCTGGTTTCCATCCACATCAATGATCTTTCCGGTCCCCGTGGGAATTTCTGCTGTCTCAGCTACTTTCTTAAAATCTGGCATAACCTTTAACCTTTATCTTTTGACGTTTAACTTTCCTTAAACTTTCGTGGTGATTCCACCATGCTGCAGTATGTCCCTCGCAAGTTGAAGCAATTTTACGGGTGACGGCTGCAGGAAAGGAAGCAGGTTATGGTACCACTCGCGAAGCTGATTTTCAATGAGAACTCCGTTGTGTGGATTCAAAAATAGTACTCGATCCGCGAGTTGTTGTATGAAGCGCACATCTGAGGTGAAAAGAAGCGATGTGTATTTCAATTTGCGTCTCGTTCGCCGGATGAGCTCCAGGAACTTTCGCGTGACATCCGGGGAAAGTTCTTCCGTGGGTTCATAGAAAACCACGAGTTTTGGTTTGTTGGCCAGACTTCTTGCCAGTCGCGCTTTCATCCGGAGAAGCGAACTTGCCCGTCCCATGCTGTAAGACAGATCTGTGATTGTTAACTGCACCAGATTCGCAAGATGAAGCACTGCTGCACTGAGCTGTGGTTCTACGATTGAAGGACTTTGACTGCGAAAAAGAGCAGCAATATTTTCCCCGATAGAAGAGCGTTCCCGGAATGGAATACTGGAACTGTAAATCCCGAAATTGCCCACGTATTCAAACCAGGTTGCTTCAGAAATCTCGCGACTATTGGTGCCGTATATGTATACGTTTCCCTCTTCGGGTGAATAAGCGCCGGTGATCTGATGCGTAATGATCTCGGCGACTTCTTCGCTTAATCCATAAAAGGCCACGCATTCTTTGTCATAAATGTGAAGATCATCGATACAGACGGCAAGGGAACCGTGAAGTGTCTTCACGGTGTTTTGAAAATGGATGGCTGTCTTCACGGCTGAAACTACACCAATGAAATATATAAATTATGACAGCAGAAAGGGAGAAGACGTTCAGGATCCGCAGCAATCAGTTTTGTAACCGCAGTGATCGCACCAGTAGACGGCT